>NZ_JBBMQI010000022.1:0-62974 GCF_038899935.1 Pacificibacter sp. AS14 | reverse complement strand
TCCGTGGCCAGTGTGAAGCGTGGATGATCTGCGAGCTCTTTTCCACGATCCCATGTCAGAGATTTGTAGAGCTCGCGCGGCAGCTTCTGAGCCGATTTGATCAGCGCAGTTATGAACTCTCGGTGTCCTTGTTGGAGACTTTTACCAGCATGACATATCTGGAATGCCGTTCCACGAGGGTTGCGACATAGCTGTTTTTTGAGCCGCCAATCAGGTCGCCTTCCCAGTGTCATGGCACGGCACGATCCTCGACGGATGCAGGCCTTTCGCTGATAGATACAGCATTCTTAATCTGGCCATTCCCCTTGCGCTTCCAGATGTAGCTTATATCACCCGCCCATTTCTGGTTCAGGCCATCCGCAGTGAAGTCCTGATCCAGAAAGCTGGGGCCGCGTTAAGCCGCTGGTCGTCGCCATCCGCATTGCGTCACGCCGGAACTCTTCTGTGTATCTTTTTGCCATTCCATATCTCCTTCATAGCAAACATTGCTCGAAAGAGACCGGAACTAAAACGGGGCAAGACCAGTCATGGCGTATGCGCTAAACCGTCCATTCTTCATCGTAAATCTCCTCAGATATTTTGCCGAGAAAATTCGGCTTTTGAACACCATTAAATTTAGGGGGGATTACCATTGGGCTGCGCAGAGCAATCATATTGACACTTGTCTACGTCTCTCATTGTCGATCTTTACCTCTTTCATAGCCAGTATTTCTTGAAACAGGTCGGATCGTAAGCGTTGCAAGACCAGATCACTTCACGATTTGAGCGAGGCCAAAAAATAAGAAAGCGGAACCTTCTTCCGTCTGATCCGTTGTCTGAGAAGTATAAGTGCTCACTTAACGTGGCGCGCGCACAAAAGGATCCTGTCATGACAACCAATTCAACAACGACTGACACAGTCAGTGGGATTATCGATAAAAGTGTTGAAGTCGCGCATGGGCGTGACAAGGTTTGTGTGGCTGATCTCGTAGCCTCCTTGGGCAGGCAGGTGCTTTTGTCGATGTTGTTGCTGCCTGCCCTAGCCGTGGTGACGCCGTTGAGCGGCATACCGGGCTTTTCGTCGCTGTGTGGCATCACCATTGCATTGGTTGGCATGCAACTGTTGTGGGAGCGGGACACCATATGGTTGCCTGACTGGATCATGCGTCGAAAGTTGTCCGCAGCCAGATTGGAAAAAGCAGTAAAATGGCTAGACGGGGTGGCAACGTGGTGCGACAAAATCAGCCGACCACGCCTGCAAGTCTTGGTGCAAAAACCAGGCGCAATTTTTGCGCAAATTATGTGCATTTTATCGGGGGCGGCGATGCCGTTCCTTGAACTCGTGCCTTTCAGTTCGTCTATGTTGGCGGTTGCGATCAGCCTATTTGCAGTGGGCTTGGTCATGCGTGATGGACTGTTTGTTCTTGTTGGATTTTTTGTGTTTTTGGGGGCAGGGGTCGTGGTGGTTTGTGTCGCAGATTACATTTTTTAATAAAAAAATGGGAACAGTTTGCGAGGATACCGCGTTGTTATTTCAACCGAGCCGGACAAACCCGGCGGATGTGAAAACGACAAAAGGAGACATCAAATGCGTACCCTTATGACTTCAAGCACCCTCGCACTTATGATTGCAACCCCAGTCCTCGCGGGTTCTGTTGACACAGCTGAACAGACGGCGCCCATGAGTGCCACAGCGCCGATCGCTATTGAGACGACGATCTTTTTGAATGAAGCTGGTGCGAACGACATGTTTGGCAGCAATTTGATCGGCAAAACTTTGTACGCGTCAGAGCGTGACGCCACAGGTGCAGACAAAACGGCATTGGACCAAAATTGGGACAACGTCGGTGAAATCAATGATCTGCTTCTTGGGGCTGACGGCGAAGTGAAGGCCGTTTTGCTCGATATCGGCGGCTTCCTTGGTATCGGTGAAAAAACGATTGCTGTAGACATGTCAGAGCTGAGCTTTATTTCTGACGGCGAAGATAATGACGATTACTTTGTCACTGTGGCCTTGTCGAAAACTATGCTTGAAAACGCGCCTGAGTTTGAACACAAGAGCGATGATGAGACCGCTTCATTGGAATTGGAGTCCTTGGGGATCGCAGACATGTGGTATGGGCCCACCGTCGCGCGCGAAGATTACGTGGTCGTGTCTCAGGCCGATGTGTCCTTTGATGATTTGCTGAGCGTACCGATTTACAGCGAAAATGCCGCGCAAGTGGGTGAAGTCGAAGAGCTGATCGTTCAAGGCAACGGTGACGTCGAAGCCGCTTTGGTTGATGTGGGCGGGTTCTTGGGCCTTGGTGAGAAGCGCATTGAAATTTCTTATGACGAGTTGCTCATCATGCGTGAAGATGATGGCGACGACCTGCTTATCTTTGTGAGCGCCACTCAGGACCAACTGGAAGAGCGCCCTGAGTTCGAGGCGATTTAAGGATAATTCCTTACAAACACGATGATCAGGCCGCCCCCAGGGGCGGCCTTTTGCGTACAAGTTTTGGGCTTGCAAAAATCATGTGTGATTGGGGGCGTATCATTGGGGGGCGTATCATCTAACAGGCTTGTGAGCGAAGCACCTCGCCCCCACCTGCGACCGGGGTTTGCAGATCAAACCATAGGTTCGGGCACACCAAAAATATGACGCCCAAACTTACGCGCAGGGGGCAGCGCGTAGGGCACGATAAAGCCGCGATGATCTTGCGGCGCTCGGTCTTGATTTTGTGTCGCCCATTCGGCCCAAGCCCGTTGTGCGCTCTGCGGTACGAAAAATATGTCTGCTGCGTCTTCTGGCAACCAATGCCCCAAAACCCGTCGCGTCACCTGTGCGACATCCTCGGGGTGGTCTAGCACAATCCCAGCCTCGGAATCCCAATTGAGACTGCGCCCGTTCAAATTCGCAGAAGATACGATCGCTGCAGTGTCATCGAAAATGGAAACCTTGGCGTGGACGTAAATGATCGGCGCGCCAGACAAGTGCGCGCGTTTTTTGTGCACGTCAGCATCAGACATGGATCGCGATTGCACAGGAGATCCGACAAATATTCGTGCCCCAAACGCGCGGTGCAATCGGGTGACACAGCGCGCTTGCAGGTATTCGCCAAAACGTGCTTCCAATGCGGCAGAGCCTTGAAAGGCCACGTCTTCTGGTGCGCCCGGTAAGATCACGATCAATCGCAAATCGGGATTGCGTTTGGCCGCAGCGCACAGGGCGCGCGTGATGCTGCGGTCACGCAAAAACTGAGTTTCCAAATAGATCAGCTGTTCAGCGCGCTTGATGTGCTCGATATGCGCGGTGCGGATTTCGCGCAATTTTGAGTGCGGTGAAATGAAAGCCCCAGCAAACCGGCGGCGCTGAGACAAGCTGCGTACAAACCCTTCGGATGCGGGCGGGGGCGTGGCGCCTGCGACGGTGTCATTCAGATGCAAAAGATAGTCCCGCCCTGCGCGCGCCAATTCGGTATCGGTCAACATCAGCTGCACGTCATGCCAAGTGTGCTGGGCTGCACGGTTATGTTCAGGGCTGTCATAGCGTCGCTCGTTCAGGTCCAGACCCCCAATGTAGAGATGGGCGCGGTCAAAGACCGCGAGCTTGTGATGATGGCTGGCTGGATATTGATGCGGTATCGCGCTTGGGCGCATAGCGACTTTGTCGTCTTTGATTTGAACCCATGGGCGCAATCGTGGTGCCGTGCTCAAAATATCTTCGCCCGATTGCGCGGCCTTGTGCAAAATATCGCGTAATTTGCGTCGTGCGACGGGTGCAAATAACAACCGTGCCGCAAAACCAATTTTGGCGGGATGCAACAGCGCTTTATAGGTGAGTGTCCCTGAAACTGGCTCAATGTTTTCTGCGAGCGCTTTCAGCTGGAGCAACGAGGCCGTTGTGCCCCGATGCAAGTCGATGGCGTTGATCGGGTCAAAATCCCCAATGAAAACCGTTACGTGGATACCACGACGTAGCGTGTTTTTTATAAGATCGGCCCATGTCGTCCCAATGGCTTGCGCCCGCACTGATCGCAATTTTGTGCATGGATCAAAGATCCGAAACCCTAAAATGATTTCCTTTTGAGCGTCCAAAAAAGCGGTCTCTAATACAGGGAATGCTTCTTTTGCTGTTATCAACACATTAAGATCTCGGCGTTTTTCGGGGGAGTGTGCCGTGTTCATCGTCAGGTCCATCCGGGTCAATTAAGTGCAGAGTAGTCGCTGTCGGTTTGCTTTTCATCAAAATGCGCGATGGGAAATTCTACGATGATCTCATAGACCTCTCCATCATCTTGCACCTCTAGAGTGCCTCCGATTTGACGTGCGAAAGCGCCGATCAATCCACGCCCAAGGCCTGTGCCATTTGCTTGGTCTGGTGGTATGATAGGCGTGCCCATACTGTTTTGGATTGTCAAACGCGCTTGTTCTGGCGCGAGCTTTTCAAGGGTCACCGAAATATGTGGCAGCGCTCCATCGGGACGTCCAATATATTTTAAAGCGTTTGTGATGCTTTCCGACGCCATGAGCGACAAAGGCACAGCCTGATCAGGATACAAGATGATCGGGTCATAGTGTTGTTTCGATGTGACGCGCACGTCTTTGGGCAGGCCTGCTGACAACAAGGTTCCAATAATGCCGCGCAGCAACTCATCAGCACGCACACGTCCTTCGGTACTTGTTTCATATAAACTGCGATGAACCATCGCGATGCTCATCACGCGCTCCTGAACTTCTTTCAGCGCAGTTCTGGCCTCTGGGCTGCGAGCCTTGCGGATTTTCATGCTGACAATCGACGCGATCAGTTGCAGGTTGTTTTTAACACGGTGATGCACCTCTTTGAGTAACACCGTTTTGTCATGAATTGTGCCTTCAAGTTCGGCTTCATCGCGTACGATCCGTTCGGCCAAATCACGCCAAGCATGGTCAATTTCGCGCAATTCATAAGGCGCGCCTTCATCGAAAAGGCTGTCGTTGTGGCGGCGTGTTTCGGTGAACCTACGCATGTCACGCCCCAAACAGCGAATGTGTTTGATCACCAAGCGGTGCACGGCAAAATACGCCACCCCAAGGCTGGTCAGCCACATCACGATGGGAAAAATCATCGGCGTTGCCATGGCTATACCGGGAGCGACCGACAGGTTTGTACGCGACCAACTGCCAATGGCATAAATTTGATCGGACAAAATCGGTACGACTGCAAAAATACGATCTTCACCGTCTCGGGTTTTTCCCGAAAAGGCGACACGTTGCTTGGCCGCAAGCTCGGACAATGGCGCGCCCGCGGGCAAACTGTCTTCGACGTCTTGTAATCCGTCCTCAGCGCTCAGAATTTCACCTTCTATGTTGAAGGTGACAAGAGTAATAGGGCGGTCTTGCGGCGCGCTGTCATGGTCAAAACTCATTTCCCGATGCGGAAGAGAGACCGAAACATAGCCCCAAAACGCGTCGTCGATGAACACCGGTGTCGACAGTACGATCACCGTGGTTTTGCTAATCTGGCCGAACCGCACGAGATCGCTGCGGGCAGCGGGATGTTCGATCATGCCCAGATAGACTTCGTTGTCGGAAAAATCGACAGTGTTTGCCGATGAACCGCATGTCATCAGGCCATCGGCGTTGACGAAACCTGCGAATGAAAAATCAGGGTTGTTGGCGATGAAATCTACAAAAATCTTACGGCAGGTGTCAGAGTTGTCCAGCACCGAGCCGACAACAGCTGCCATCGCGTTGGCACTGCCAAAACCGGCACGGATCAATGATTCTTCGCTCTGCGCTGCCTGCGAGGTCAGGGCCAATAACGCGGCTTCGGCACGCTGATCTGTCGCCTGTGCGAACTGATGTGTCAGAGAAACTGAAATAAGCCCAATCGGGAATAGGGCTAAGGACAACAGCGCTGCGATGCGAAACCACAATCGGTGAATAATGCCACTGCGGCGGCCGGCGCTCATGCAGCGTCTCCACGCACAGGGCGTTCAGCGCCTAAAACAGCCTTGGTTTGGGGGTCAGTTAAATCCAATGGCTCGCCGTCTTCAAGTTCCAGCAGTTCGCTCAACCTTTGACGTGCGCGGTTCACACGGCTCTTAACCGTGCCGAGCGCCACGCCACAGGTCAGGGCGGCCTCTTCGTAGGAAAACCCCATAGCGCCCACCAGCATAAGGGCCTCGCGCTGCTCGGTTTTGAGTTGAACAAAAGCCTGTTCAAACTCTGCCATAGCAAGGCGTCCATCGTGGTCTGGTTTCTCTGTCAGGGTGGCAGCAAAGGTGCCGTCGCTGTCTTGGACTTCGCGCTTGCGTTTGCGTTGGTCTGAATAAAACGTGTTGCGTAAAATCGTAAACAGCCACGCGCGCATATTTGTGCCAACCTCAAAACTGCTTAGGTTTTCCCAAGCTTTCATAATCGCGTCTTGAACAAGGTCATCTGCGTGACTTGAACTGCGTGTTAAACTTAACGCAAATGCACGCATCGCGGGCAGGTGCTCTACGATTTCCTGAGTAGGGTCCTTCATAGCGACACCATCTTTGGATATATTATCCATGTTTTTCATCTTGCTGGCGCAATTTTTCAAGCAGGTCCATGAAACGATCTGGAACCTGTTCGTTGAGTGTCTTTTGATACACTTTGCGTAGATTTTCCTCGATTTGTTCCTCGAGGGGAGTTTTTGATCCGTGTTGGTCCATTACTCTGCCTACATCCTACATTTATTTTAGATTATTTTCACTTCTTACGGAACCTAACGCATAAGATCTGCGTTAGGTTCCCGAGAAAACATAAAAAGGACGAAAAAAATGTCGACAGCTCCAACGCAGGCGTCTTTGGCCACAGTGGTGGCAAACCTTTTGCCGTATTTGCGTCGGTACGCACGCGCCTTAACGGGGGATCAAATTACTGGTGACAAATACGCCGCCATCACGCTTGAGGCGCTTTTGAGCGACCGCACAGTGTTTGATGAGATCGAAGAGCCAAAGGTGGCGCTGTTTCATGCCTTTCACTTGATATGGGCCAGCGCGGGCGCGCCAACGGGTGAGGATGAAACAGGGATTGCCAAGCGCGCTCAGGCGCATTTGCGCCGTTTGACTCAAAACACACGCGAGGCACTTTTGTTGCGCACAATCGAGGGGTTCACCCTTGATGACATCGCGGTGATCATGGCGATCGATGTGGATGACGTTGAGCATCTTTTGTCTGTTGCACAGGATGAGATGTCCGAGAGTGTTTGCGGCCGTGTCATGGTGATCGAAGACGAAGCCATTATTGCGCTCGATTTGCAGGGCATTGTCTCTGACATGGGACACAAAATTACAGGCGTCGCAACGACACGCACACAGGCACAAGCGCTGTTCTCACAAGACACCCCTGATCTGATTTTGTCCGACATCCAGTTGGCTGATGGTTCCAGCGGAATTGATGCGGTCAATGATATCCTAAAGACAAATTCGGATATCCCAGTGATCTTTATCACTGCTTTCCCCGAGCGCCTGTTGACAGGAGAACGCCCAGAGCCAGCGTTTGTTATCACCAAGCCATACAGCGAAGAGCAAGTGACCTCAGCCGTAAGCCAAGCGATGTTCTTTGCAAGCACAGAAACTTTGCTGGCCTAACGGCGCCGTAGGCTGATCCAACAATGCATGATGACTGCACGATGACTGTAAAGTTCATCTCATCTGCTTTGCTCAAAGCAAACGCCCCGCCGGATAACCGTGCGGGGCGTTTTTTGAGGTGCGCAATGCGGAACCCCAACTGCGCGGGTCTCATACTAGGGGATGAGAGGGAGACCCGCGCAATCACAATTGATCGAAGGGATCGTTTTAGACTGGCGGCTTGCCGCGTACGGCCCGCACAACCATTGCGAGAACAAACAACACAACAAACACAAAGAACAAGAATTGTGCGATCCCTACAGATGCACTTGCGATGCCACCAAAACCGAACACGCCAGCGATAATCGCAACGATGAGAAATGTAATTGCCCAACCTAACATAGCTAAACTCCTTTAAATTATTCACGCGCCAAGATGACGCTTTCTGGTGGACCAACGCGTCGACATGCAGATTGGTTCCGAAGTTTTAAAAACTTATTTTTTGGAACGTTTGTGCTGAGCCATGCGTTGAGTAAGCGAAACCTAAAACAAAGGAGAACCACAATGCCACGTACTCAAACAGCCACACCCGTTGAAAAAACAACCGCCGAACTGGAGGCCCAAATCGCAACTCTGAAATCAGATGTTGCAGCCTTGACCTCTACATTGTCTGACTATGGTCAGGCACAAAAAGCCCAGCTGGGCGATGCTGCCTCTGAAACTTTGGACCTCGCACGTCAAAAAGGTATCGAAGCGGCAGAGCAAGCCCGCCTGCAAACGCGTGATGCAATTGCGTCGGCAGAGAAAACCGTTCGTGCAAATCCTGGAGCTTCAATTGGTATTGCCGCAGGCGTTGGTTTTCTTGCGGGTATTCTGGTCACACGTCGCTGAGGTGTAGCATGATAAAAAAATTTCAAAGACAGTTGGCCCAAGGCGCGCGACGCGCGGCTTGGGCCACCGCAGGCACCCTCCTCTTGGTGGTGGGCATCGGTTTCTTAACCGCTGCGGCTTGGATGGTGCTCAGCACCCTTAAAGATGCGCAATTTGCTGCTCTTGTGATTGGCTTTGTCTACGTTGGCCTCGGCGGCCTTGTTGTCGCCATCGGCATGACATCAAACCGAGCTCCTGATATCCGGCCCTTACCACATCCTGTCGGTCCAGACGACACGCTTGAGCGCATGGCCGCTGCGTTCTTTACAGGGTTCCAATCGGCAAAAGACTTTCGCCGATAAGCCACAAGCAACCAACCGCGATTCAAATGCGCAAAGGTACACCTTCGCAAGTTTGGATCGCTGCACGAGGTGACGTTTTTGCAGTGCCTTGAAGTGATGCGGCTTATTCCGGCGGATAGGAAGCTGCAAAGGTGTCATTTCATGGTCACCTCATGATCACCGCTGGTCACTGCCAAAAAAGGCGCTGGGCCAAAAAGGCGCTGGGCCAAAAAGGCGCTGGGTCTGTGAGGGCAAGGGTGAAAGCCTGAGCCAGCATAGACCGGCTCGTCGCCTGTATAGCCGCCTGTATGATTGTAATTCATGCCGGCGGCGTCGGCTAAAGGCAAACGCATACTCCCACAAACAACATAATCCCAAATATGTCTGGTCGATCCGTGTAAGATTTGAACTGGATGTAAATCATCGAGAGCATGCTCTATTCAACATCGCGAGCGACAGAAAGCTGCGCAGATTGGATTTTGTGCGACCGAAATTCGTGGATGTTTAGTGGGTGTTTATCGGTGCGCCAAGAAAAAAAACAATATTTTGAGGAACCTTTTGGTGGTTCGCGTGTTGGTTAAGTGAAACTCACATAGAAGGACATTCTCAATGGAATATGGCATTTTTGGACTACTCGTTCTGGTTGCTGATATCTATGCGATCATCAGCATCATATCGAGCCGAGCGTCTGTGGGCGCAAAAGTGATCTGGACACTTCTCGTTCTTTTGCTGCCGATTTTGGGCTTCGTCATTTGGTTCTTTGTCGGACCTCGTGGCAGCGCAAAGATCGCCTAACACAACGTAACTTCTGCAAGACTGATATCAAATCGATGACCGACCTGTAGATGCACTGTGGGTCGTGTGACATCGCTTGGAAATTGAAAGGAAATTAAAATGAACTGGGATCAAATCGAAGGTAAATGGAAAGAGATGACTGGCTCCGTGAAAGCAAAATGGGGCGAGTTGACGGATGACGATATCGCCGAAATCGACGGCAATCGCGAAGTGCTTGAAGGCAAAGTCCAAGCCAAATACGGCAAGACAAAAGAACAAGTAAAGGCTGAGGTCGACGCGTTTTTGGACAGTCATTAATCGCCGAATTTCGGGTAGTTTAGAAACCTCTCAATAGAAGGATCAAACTCATGACCTTGAACACACTTGAAGACGTTTACCATGATCAGCTCCAAGACATTTGGAGCGCAAACAAGCAGGCCCTAAGCGTGCTGACCGAACTCGGTCAGGCCGCCAAAGATGAAGACTTATCCAAGGCTTTGATCGCGGGTTCCAACGGAATCCGCGATGGGATGAATATGATCGAATCAATCTGCAGCAAGCACGATATTGATCCAAACGGCGAACATTGCAAAGGCATGGAAGGCCTCGTTGCAGAAGCCGCAGCCCATGTTCTGGAAGAAGACTTCGGCGACAATGATGTGCGCGACGCAATGATCATCACACAGTATCAGCGTATGGTGCACTATGCCTTGGCCGGTTACGGGTGCTTGGTCGCATTTGCCAATCGTTTGGGGCACGATGACGATGGCGCAGTCCTTCAGGATTGCCTGAATCACACCTACGACGGCGACAAAACGATGACAGCCATCGCAACCGGTGGCGTTAACGCGAAAGCTGCCTAAGATTTCAAACAATCTCAGGTTTAGATATGGCCTGATGGGAGGGCGGCGAAAGATTCGCCGCCCTCAAACGCCTTTCACATATTTGCCCCTGACACGCAGCGAGACACGGGGGCTTGAAGTGCAAGGTGGCGTCGCACTTGCGTGAATTTCGAAAGAGAGTAACGCAGAATTGCGATCCGTCACACGCGATTGGTGGGTAAGGCCCGCGTGGTCAGTGTACGCAAAATTGCTGTGATCGCGAACTGCGCGTCCAAAGCTGCGGCTTGAAATATGCGTCTGCGCAAAACCAAAGTGCCATCATATCCTTCGAGCGTCTCACAAAGGTAAATTTGAACGGTTTACTTTGGCGTATTCTCAAATTCCAACTCGACAGCGTCGCTCAACCAAAAACTCCGGTCTACCAAAACAACCTGTCCTTCTAACTTTCGGACATGCGTCATGCTGATTCCCATTGTATCAGTGGGGACGCCTAAGTGTTTAGACGGCACAAATGGAATATTCGTGACCCGCATACGTGCCGACACTTCATTTGCTTTGAGGCCATAGTTTTTATGCAAATTTTGCGTCATGGGCGAAATGTAAGGCTGCTCCGCATATCCGGGGGCCGCCTCCAAAAGCAAACAGTCTTCGCCATACACAAGGCGACGCCCCTCAATTTGCACAACGGATTTCTCAAGAACAAGTGGGGTACCGATTGGGACTTCAAAGCGATCTGCATACCACCCCTTTGCCTCCAAGATTTCGCGACCAATGTAGATATTTTCAGTGAGCAAGCCTTGGTTGCGCATCTGCCGCATAAGGTTGACTGAACTCAACGGATTATACAGCACACGTCGCTTACTGACAAAATAACCACGACGATCAGAGCTATAGATTGCGCCCTCAGTTTCTAGAATACTGAGGGCCTTGCGTGCGGTCATGCGCGCCACCCCGTGGTCTTCAGCAATAGTGCGCTCTGATGGCAACCGGTCACCGGGGGCGCGCAAGCCGGAACGAATTTCTTCGATCAAAACGTCACGGATTGTCAGATAAAGCGGTAGGTTGAGATTCACCTCGATGGGGGATTGCTGCGTCAAAAGCGTAGGATCGCTATGGGGGCCAGAAGGCGTGTCAGCAGTCAAGTTAGATCCCTTTTCGTCTTGCTGGACAGCTCAATCAGAACTGCAAAATGTCAAAAGCCAGTGTCATGAAAGCTATACAAACCTGAGATAGGTCACAATCAAGTTCTCTGGTCTATACCAGATCTTCAGAGGCTAAATGTAGTTCAAAGGAACACCCCATGTCGACACATCACTCCATCGCGTTTGCCGCATTGGCCGCATTCTTTATTGCAACCGGTCCTGGCGATGCCCAAGCGAATGACCTGATCATCGCCGTTCAGGATGTTCCCGACAGCCTTGATCCTGTCACAGAGAATTCAAACGTAAATCTGCGGATGGTCTATTCCCTTTACGAAACGCTGGTGAAAACGGATTATCGCGATGGCGGTAAGTTGAAGCCAGGTTTGGCCAGTGAATGGACCGTAATTGACGGTAAAACATTGGAATTCAAACTGCGCGAAGGCGTAACATTCCACAATGGCGACACTTTGGATGCAGCTGATGTTGTTGCCAGCTTTGCGCCTGTGCGTCGCGGATTGGACGAGAATGTGCCTGTTGAATCTCGCCAGTTTTTTAGTGGTATCGACAGTGTCGAAATCATCGATGACATGACGGTGCGTATCCACATGAAGGCTAACGACGCGATTGCGCTAAACCGTTTTGCATCCTTCCCATCGCATATTATCTCCGCTGATGCCTTTAATGCCGCCGAAAGCTATGCAGATTTCGCAGCGCAGGCAATCGGAACTGGGCCTTATAAACTTGCCACGTATGAAGTCGGCAATAAGGTCGTTTTTGAAGCTTTCGATGGCTATTGGGGCGAACCCAAAGCGGCAGCTGACACCGTGACATTTTCCGCAGTCGGCGAACTGTCTACACGGATCGCGGGTCTGTTTTCCGGCCAGTTTGACATCATCACCGAGATCGGCGCAGACGATTTTGCCCAGATCGAAGGAAACCCGCTAACCGCAGTTGCGGGTGCTTCAAGCGAAAATATTCGCGGCTTGTTTTACGATTCCACAAATGAGACACTGAAAGACCCACGTATCCGTCACGCGCTGAACCTGTCCATCGATCGTCAACTTTTGGCGGATACGTTTTATGCGGGTAAGACAGTTGTGACCAACGGGTGGCAAATGCCAACCTTTGGCGACATGTATCTCGCGGATCGCCCTCAGCCAGAATACAACGTCGAAAAAGCCAAAGCCCTGCTCAAAGAAGCTGGGTATAAGAACCAAGAAATCGTCTATCGCGTCCTCAACGGCTATTACACCAAACAGTTGGAAACAGCTCAAGTTCTGCAATCTATGTGGCAAGAAGCAGGCCTGAACGTAAAGCTTGAGGTCAAAGAAAACTGGGACCAAATCAACGAAGATACGGAAACACGCCATATCTTTGATGGATCGTTCACGGCCTATTACCCTGATCCTATGGGGCAGTTCTGGCGTCGCTTTGGTCCCAATGGCGGTCGTGCAGGCAGTCACTTCATCATCACGCCAGAGATGTTGGCCCTCGGCGAAGTTCTTGCAACATCGACCGACACCTCCGAGCGCCGCGCCGTCTTTGCCGAGATGTTGGACACCTTTGAAGCTGATCCAAATGGTGCAATCCTGCATGCGCTTGCTGGTTTCAAAGGCATCAGGGCTGACCGGTTGTCTTATGATCCCATCGCATCGGAATACATGGACCTCACCACTGACAGCGTGAAGTTCAAATAATGACCCAGACGTGTCTTTCCAGCCAAGTGACCGCCCCCTTGCTTTCAATGCAAGGGGGCGGTGTTCGCTTTGCCCAAGTCGCTGAGTTGCCGGCTTGTGATGGGATTTCCTTTGATCTTCATCCTGGTGAAATACTCGGCATCGTCGGCGAAAGCGGTGCTGGCAAAAGCGTGATTTGCCGTGCGTTGATGGGAATGTTGCCTGTGACGGCAACAGTTTCAGGATCAATGTGTTTTGAAGAACAGACCCTAGACTTGTCGAATACACGCGCCACGGCACGCTTGCGCGGACCAAACATTTCGATGATTTTCCAAGACCCGATGAGTGCGCTTGATCCTTTAATGACAGTGCGCAGGCATTTGGCGTTGCGCACAAAATCAGACCCTATTCCTATTTTACAGCAAGCAGGTTTATCAGAGCCTGAAAAGCTGATGGACAGTTATGCTCATCAGCTTTCGGGCGGCCAATGCCAACGCATCGCCATTGCCTGTGCTCTTGCGCATAATCCCAAAGTGTTGATTGCCGATGAGCCCACAACCGCGTTGGATGTCACAGTTCAGGCGAGCATTCTGAAACAATTGAAACGGCTGGCATCCGAGCGCGGTATGGCGATGATCCTTGTCACGCATGATCTGGGTGTCGTCTACCAGCTATGCGATCGTGTGCTTGTCATGCAACAAGGACGGGTTGTGGAGCAAGGTCTTGTCCAAACGGTTCTGACCGCGCCGCAACATCTCTATACCAAACAGATGCTGGCAGCACTGCCGAGGCCTGCGTCGCGCGGGCGTCGTTTGGGTCTTTGTGAGAACGACACGCCCCCGCCGTTGGCCGCGCCAGCACGTATTTCTTCAAACGAACCCGTATTGAAATTTACGGATGTGTCGGTCCAGTACCGGCGCGGAAACGGTGATGCTTTCAATGCTGTTGATGGCGTGTCTCTTTACTTAAGGCGGGGTGAAATTCTTGGTCTTGTGGGCGAGTCCGGTTCGGGCAAAAGCACATTGGCAAAAACCGCTGTTGGTCTTGCGACCCCGTCAAAAGGCAAAGTCTTGCTGGACGGCGAAGCCCTGAATTGGGCCGACGCAAAAATGGCGTGGCGCCGCGATGTGCAATACATCTTTCAAGACCCGCGCGGTGCGCTTGACCCCTCGGCGCGCATTTTAAATCAAGTGCGTCAACCGCTCGACATTCACCGCGTTGGCACCGTTGTCGAACGCGACGCGCGTGCCCGTGCATTACTTACCGAGACGCGGCTTGATGAGACGCTCTTTCTTCGCAAACCTGGCAGCTTATCGGGAGGCCAACGTCAACGCGCCACGATTGCCCGTGCGCTTACATTGCAGCCCAAAGTGCTGATTTGTGATGAATCTGTTTCCGCCTTGGATGCGACCATTCAGGCACGTGTTTTGAATTTGCTTATGGATTTGCGGGAAAAATTTGGTGTTGCGATCCTGTTTATCAGTCATGATTTGTCCGTGATCCATCAAATCTGCGACCGTGTGGCCGTGATGCGGCAAGGGCAATTGCTTGAGCTAAACCATACGGAGCCGCTGTTTGCGAGACCTTCACATCCCTACACGCAGGCCCTGCTTGATGCCGTGCCAGTCTTGCCCGGATCTATGCAAACGCCCTTGTTAACGCCGATGGTGCACGCATGACTTGGGTATTTGCACGTATAGGGCGGGCGATACTCACGCTGTTACTGCTCATAGCCTTTACCTTTTTCACCTTGGCGATCAGCGGCGATCCGGCCGTGGCAAAATTTGGTGAAGACATCGATATGGCGACCTTGGAAGCCTTTCGCGCCAAATGGGGGCTCAATTATCCGCTTTGGAAACAGTTCCTGATTTATCTAAACGGCATCGTTCATTTGGATTTCGGCGTTTCATTTCGCACGGGCGAACCTGCTTGGGGTCTTGTGGTCTCGCGTTTGCCTGCAACACTGTCCTTAATGCTGCCGACAATGGTGTTTTCTATTCTTATTGGTGTGCCGCTTGGGGTCTTCGCGGCGATGAACCGCGGCAAATGGGCTGATCGATTTACGATCGTGCTGGCCGTCGTGGCGCTGGCTATCCCATCCTTTCTTTTGGGGTTATTGCTGATGTTTGTGTTTTCGGTTTGGTTGGCATGGTTGCCGCCCTCTGGAATCGTTGGTTGGCAGTCCTACATCATGCCGTCCGCAACGCTTGCCATCGCGACGGCGGCGATCTACGCGCGGTTTACCCGATCGGCGATGGTCGAGGTTTTGTCACACCCGATGATCGAGACAGCGCAAGCCAGCGGTCTTTCGCGCCGCGTGATCTTGTGCATGCACGGCTTGCCCAACGTGCTTTTGCCGCTCATCACCATTTCAGCGCTTGAGTTCGGCAATATCCTCACCTTCGCCATCGTGGTTGAAAGCGTGTTCAGCTGGCCCGGCGTTGGACGTTTGTTGATCACAGGGATCGCCAATCGCGATTATGCCGTGGTTCAAGCCATTTTGCTTTTGACCGGAACAACCGTGATCGTGGCCAATCTTTTGGCGGATATTGCCTATGGTTATGTCGACCCGCGCATTGCGGACGCCCGCCTTAAAGGGCGCAGACACAACGCCGTATTGGATAAGACATGAAAACACTTCGACATCTGCCATGGCTGATTTTGCTGTCTTTAGCCGTCGTCGCGACGCTGCTTATTTGCGCGATTTTCGCCAATTTTTTGGCGCCGCATGACATCACGCAAGTCGATCTGCGCAATCGATTTCAATCGCCCATTTTCCTTGGCGGGGCTTGGGGCAACCCGCTTGGCACCGACAGCCTTGGGCGCGATATCTTAAGTTTGCTGCTGCGCGGCATTCAAGTGTCGATGACAATCGCAGCACTTGGCACCATCGGAGGGGCTGTTCTCGGGGTTACCTTGGGATTTGTCGGGGCTTGGGTTGGCGGTTGGGTCGATAACTTGATCGGCGTTCTGATCGATTTTCAATCCACAATCCCAAATCTCATTTTGGCGCTCGCGTTGATCGCGGCCTTTCCTGAGGTCAATTTTGGTGTCTTCGTGCTGATTATGGTCATCTATGGATGGGAACAATACGCCCGTTTGGCCCGTGCCATCGCATTGTCCGCCAAAAGCCAGCCTTATGTGCAGGCCCAGATCGTTTTTGGGGCGAGCCCTCTGCGCATCATCACCCGTTCTATTTTGCCAAATGCCGCTGCGGTGCTGTTGGTGAACATGTCGATCAACTTTCCCAGAACCATCTTGGTTGAATCGACGCTGAGCTTTCTGGGGATCGGCATTCAGCCGCCAGATACCTCGCTTGGTGTGTTGATCGGGCAGGGGCGTGACCAGCTTTACAACGCGCCTTGGGTGGCTTTGATGCCTGGCTTTGTTATTCTGATCGCCACAATTTCTATTTCACTTTTGGGCGATTGGGCCCGTGACCTTGTTGATAAGGACTAAAAATATGACCAGCTATGAAGACCGCGTTCTGAAACTTGTCGTGATGAGCGATATCCACCTGTTCCCAAAGGGCGAAATCAGGAAAGAACTAGACACTGCCGCACGGTTTACGCAAGCGATTGATGATGCAGATCGTCTGTACGCCGATGCTGACCTTTGTGTCTTTGCAGGCGATATCGCCGATAGCGCAGAGGTCGCGGCCTATGAGCAGTTCGACCATATTCGCCAAGTATTTTCTGTGCCACAACGGGTGATGTTGGGCAATCATGATGACCGTAATGTATATGTGGCATGTAGCAAAACGCCGATGCTCGATGAAAATGGTTTTGTGCAGGGCTATGAGGACATTAAAGGTCATCGGATTTTGATGCTCGACACATCCGAGCCCGATATGCACATTCGCTACAGCCTTTTGTGTAACAAAAGACTGGCGTGGATCGCAGACCGTTTGGCTGAGGCAAAAGACCTAGAGCTTAAGGTTATTATCTTACTTCACCACAACCCCTGCGCCTTTCAAATGCCAGTGGACACCTACCGTTTGAACGAGCCCGATCGTCTGTTGAAAGTTCTGAAAGAAAGTGGCGCGGATATTATCCAAATTCTGGCCGGTCACTGCCATATCACAACGGCTGGAAGCTGGGGAGGCTATCCTTGCGCCACGATCAAGGGAAACCAGCACAGTGTTGAACCCTATTTTCGCGGACGTACAGAACAGCAAGCGTGCTATTCTTCACCGGCACAATTTGCGGTGATTTTATCTGACACGGTCAATTGTGCTGTTCATTTCCATGACTATTTAAACACTGCAACAGTCATGGACCCAGACCTTTTCCCTCACAAAGCAAACCAGCTTTTCGAGGATGTCGATAAAAACTATCCATTTCCAGCACAAAATTAACGAAGCATATGTGGTCGATGCGCCGGCCGGTGGAAACCCCAGTGTTGGTATTGGTCGCTATAGCGATCATATCATTGTCGGTATTGGTGAAGACGACATGGCCTATGTCGATGGTGAAAATTTAGAAGGCATAAGCGCAGATGACATTCTTCTACCAGACACATCCGAAACAGGTTTTGCATACGAAAACTTGGTTGCTGGTGCGAGTTGAGGACGTAGCGAATTGACGGTTTGTATCTGCGGGGATCAGGGCACGGGTGCAGGCGTGAACCTTAGATCACCCGCAGTGGCGCGGCAACGCTAGAGCTTTTCGAGGAGTTGATCCCAAATCTGACCTTTGCCAACAGCTCGAATACGCTAACGACCCGTCGCGATGTTGTACTTAAAGTTATCGATGCGGCGAGTTTTGGCGTCACATCGCGGCGGGATTCCATTTAAAGTTAAAAATGGCAATTGGAATCGGTGGGGGGCAGGACGATGTAAGACTGTCGTTTTGCATCACATGCAAACGGGGGATGACGTCTCGATCCCCCGCATAAGTTTTGTTAGGCTGTTTACGATAAAGCCTAGATGCATCGAACTAAGACATGATGCGCCGTTCGGTTTGCGCATCGAAAAAGTACAGGTCGCTTTGCGCAAGTTTGACGCCGATTTGATCGCCAAACTTTGGCAGATCAAGCGAGCGTTCCTCAAAAACAAGCCTTTCCCCCTGTGCAGTGAAAGCATGCACATAGGTGACGCCACCGAGCATTTCGACGACTTCCACGCGCAAGCCTGTGCCCGCGCGGTCCAGTTCCAAATTCTCAGGGCGCAAGCCAATGGTAATCTCATCAAAAGTGGCGGCAGGGGTGGGCACGGCAAAGCTGAGACCGGGTAGGGCGTCGGCGGTGATCTGGCCGTCCTTTATCACGCCTTTGACAAAATTCATCGACGGAGACCCGATGAAGCCCGCGACGAATTTGTTGCTTGGGTTTGTGTAAAGCTCCATGGGGGATCCGACCTGTTCGACGTGGCCCGCACGCAGGACGACGATTTTATCGGCCAGAGTCATGGCTTCCACTTGGTCATGGGTGACGTAGATCATGGTCGCGCCGATTTCGTGGTGCAAGCGCGCGATTTCGACGCGCATGTCGACGCGCAGCTCAGCATCTAGGTTTGAGAGCGGCTCGTCAAACAAGAACACATCAGGGTCACGTACTAAAGCGCGGCCAATGGCGACGCGTTGACGTTGCCCGCCTGACAGGGCTGCGGGTTTGCGGTCCATGTAGTCTTCGAGCTTTAAAATGGCAGACACACCATCGACCTTGGATTTGATCGTGGCTTTGTCGACGCCGTTCATTTTTAGGCCAAAACCCATGTTTTCACGCACAGTCATATGCGGGTAAAGCGCATAGGTTTGAAACACCATGGCAATGCCGCGATCTGCTGCATCCACATGGGTGACGTTGCGCCCACCGATGATCACGTCGCCGCAGTGGGTTTCCTCTAGCCCTGCGATCATGCGCAGCAACGTGGATTTGCCACAGCCCGACGGGCCAACGAAGACACAGAATTCGCCTGGTTCGATCTCAAGATCCACACCGTGAATGACCTGCATCGCGCCATAGCGCTTGATCGCCTTCTCAAGTTTAACCCCTGACATCTTAGCCTCCCAGCTTTGGCAGCATCCAAGCGGCAGCGCTTGCGCCGATTTGTTGTGCCGTATTTTGTAAATCCGTTTTGTACTGTTCTAAGTCTTGCAGCGTCGCACGTTCGGTCGAACTGGTGATAGACATCGCACCGTAAAGCGCGCCTTGTGGCCCCAAAACCGGCACCGCGATACAGATGATGCGCGGCTCATGTTCCTCGTCGTCGAAAGACACGCCGCTGCGTTTGATCGCATCCAGTTCGGCGTTGAAATCCGCTGCATTGGTGAAAGTTTTCGGCGTGTAGCCATAAAAACTTTGTTGCGCGACGTGCTTGTCGCGTGCCGTTGGACCCAGATGCGCCAGCATGGCTTTGCCCACGCCGGTGCAATAGGCAGGGCCGATTTTGCCAGCGTTCGAGAACATCTCGATGGGTTTAAGTGCATTGCGTTTGTCCAAGTATAGCGTCTGCGCGTTGTCCAGCTTGGCCAAGTGAATTGTTTCGCCTGTGGCATTGGACAGCGCGTCCAAATAGGGCGCCGCAATGGGTGCCAGCGAGGCATTTTTCCAAGCAGAATGCGCCAAGCGGATCAGGCGTGACCCGATGGCGTAATGGCCGCTGTCTTCGTTGTGGCTTAGCATCTCTTGGCTCACGAGTGTTTGTAATAAGCGGTAAGTTGAGGGCTTGGGGAAGGGGCTTTGTTTCAAGATGTCATTGAATTTCACCGGCGCCTTAAAGCTTTCGACAATGTCGAGCAGGGCCAGCGCTTTGCCAACGGTTCCGTCTTTGAATTCAGCCTCTGTGGTCATGATGTCTTCCCAATTTGCGCATTGACTCACTAGCGCGTCCATGTCTAGATATCAATACTTAAAACAAAGTTTCAAATAATGAAATTAAATTGTTTGCCAGATGAAAGTTTTTTTGGGAGGAAAACACGATGAAATTTAAAGCGACAATGATGAGCCTTTGCACAAGTGCATTGGTTGCCGGTGCGGCGGGCGCAGGGGATCTTGTGATCAACTTTGACGACCCAGGCCCCGCACCAAAGGCTGCGTTTGAAGCGGCTGTTGCAGCGTTTGAAGCTGCAAATCCAGATGTGAATGTGACCGCGAACATCAATGACCGCGAAGCGCATAAAACAGCGATCCGCAACTTCTTGTCTGCAGACGCGCCAGACATCACAGCATGGTACCCGGGCAACCGCATGGCACCATTCGTAGACGCGGGCCTGTTCGAAGACATTTCTGATTTGTGGGCGTCTGATCCAAACCTGTCCACAAGCTTTGAGGCGATCAAGCCAACGATGTCGCGCGACGGCAAACAGTGGGGCGTGCCTTACTCGTACTACCAATGGGGTGTTTATTTTCGCGCAGACATCTTTGCCGACAATGGTATCGAGAAGCCTGCCACTTGGGACGAAATGCTTGGTGCGTGTGATACGCTCAAAGCGGCTGGCGTGACGCCATTCACCATCGGCACCAAATACCTTTGGACGGCGGCTGGCGTGTTTGATTACCTGAATTTGCGCACAAACGGCTATGACGTGCACAACGCGCTGACGGCTGGCGAGATCAAGTACACAGATGACCGCATTCGCGCAACATTTGCCAATTGGAACACCATGCTTGAGCGCTGTAGCTTTGTCGACAATCACGCGACTATGTCGTGGCAGGACGCACTTGCACCTTTCTCTCAGGGCGAAGCGGGCATGTATGTAATGGGCAACTTTGCGGTGGCGGCGATGAAAGACGCGGGGCTGACAGACGACCAAATCGGTTTCTTCCAGTTCCCAGAAATCACACCAGGTTTGCCACGTGCCGAAGAAGCGCCAGCAGATGCTTTGTTCATCCCATCAGGTGCGAAAAACAAAGAAGATGCGCGCAAGTTTCTTGCTTTCATCGCGCAGCCTGACGTTCAGGGTGAGTGGAACAAAGAGATTGGGCAGCTTCCGCCAAACTCCAAAGCCACAATCAACATGGATGACAAATTTATCGTTCAAGGCTTTGAAACTGTGTCCACAGCCTCTGGTTTGGCGCAATTCTATGACCGTGATGCGCCTGCTGAGATGGCCAAGGGTGGCATGGAAGGCTTCCAAGAATTCATGCTGAAACCTGAGCGTCTGGATGCGATTCTTAAGCGCTTGGATAAAATCCAAGAGCGCGTTTACAAGTAATCCTCCCGCGCCGATCGCCGCCTTGCGTGGCGGTCGGCGTATTCTGTTTCTTGATACATTTGTCCTGAAATTCACCCCTCACATGTGCTTGCCCAAAAGGACTGTACCATGCCCGATACCGCTCTGCCGCGCCGAAGCTGGCTCAAAGCCAACCGCCAACGTGTGGCACCTTGGGTCCTTTTGGCACCGGCCATCGTGTTTTTTGTCGTCTATGTGATCGCGCCGATTTTCCAATCGATGTGGTTCTCATTTTATGCATGGGACGGGCTTGGTGAAAAAGAATGGGTGGGCATGGCCAACTATGTTGAGCTGTTTGATGATGACCGTTTCTATACCTCATTGAAAAACAACATTATCTGGCTGGTGCTGTATCTTTTGGCCGTACCTGCGGGGCTTATGGTGGCGCTGTTTCTCAATCAAAACATCGCAGGTATGCGGTTTTACAAGTCGATGTTCTTCTTTCCGTTTGTGTTCTCGCAAGTTGTTGTCGGTTTGATTTTCACGTGGTTTTACAATCCAAGCTTTGGCATCGTCGGCAAAGTTTGGGATTTCTTCGGTGCCTCTGCGCCCTCCATTCTTGGGGATGAACGCTTTGTCACCTACGGCATTATTTTCGCGGGGCTCTGGCCGCAGATCGCCTACTGCATGATCTTGTACCTCACCGGTCTCAACAATGTGTCGTCCGATCAGATCGAAGCGGGACGTCTGGATGGGGCGCGCGGGTTTCGGATGCTGCGTCACGTGATCTTGCCGCAGCTTTGGCCCGCGACCTTTTTGGCCATTGTTGTGACCGTGATCGGCGCGCTGCGCTCGTTTGATATGATCGCTATCATGACCCAAGGCGGCCCCTACGGCACATCCAATGTGCTGTCCTATTTCATGTTCGAACAAGCGCTGTCGGAATACGGGTTCCGCATGGGCTACGGTTCTGCCATCGCGGTGATCTTGTTCTTCATTATGCTCATATTTATCAGCTACTTCTTGTGGGTGATGTACCAAGACGAAAAGAGGTAACATCATGTTTCCAGCCCCCATTGAAAGCAAATCCATCGCCCGTCAGCGCCTGTATAAAATCATGGTGCCACTGGTGTTGTTCGTCTGGCTTTTGCCATTGATCGCGGTCTTCATGACCTCGATCCGCCCTGTGTCGGACATCAACTCAGGCAATGTCTTTGGCTGGCCAAGCCAGTTTCAGATGCTTGAAAACTACATGGCCGTGTTCCAGCGCTCCAAAGCGTTGCTGTACTTTTGGAACTCGATCAAGATCACGGTGCCAACGGTTATCATCTCGGTAAGCTTGGCCTGTCTTGCGGGCTATGCCTTGTCGATCTACCGCTTTCGCGGCTCGTTGACGTTGTTTTTCATCTTTGTGGCGGGCAATTTCGTGCCATTTCAAATCTTGATGGTGCCCGTGCGCAATCTGTCTGTCAGTGCTGGGCTTTACGATACCGTCTTGGGCTTGGTGTTGTTTCACGCGGCGTTTCAAACGGGGTTTTGCACGCTGTTCATGCGCAATTTCATCAAAGCGCTGCCATTCGATTTGATTGAGAGCGCGCGCATCGAAGGCATTGGCGAGTTCAAAATCTTTTGGCACATCGTCTTGCCGCTGGTGCGTCCGGCTGTGGCAGCCTTGAGTGTCTTGGTGTTCACATTCGTTTGGAACGATTTCTTTTGGGCGACTGTGCTAACCCAAGGTGAAGCGTCAAAGCCGATCACCGCTGGGGTGCGTGCGCTCAATGGACAGTTCGTGTCGCAGTGGCACTTGGTCTCTGCCGCGTCACTTTTGGCCGCGGTGCCGCCCGTGGCCTTGTTCTTCTTGATGCAGCGTCACTTTATTTCAGGCCTCACTCTTGGAGCCGTCAAATGATCCAAACTTGGCGCATTGATACGCCCGAGCAGACGCTTGTGTTGGCCGCAACTGACGCAAAGCTTGCGCGGGTTGTCTATTGGGGGCCCGTGCTGGCGCAGGGCACCGATCTGGGCGTGCTGGCGAATGCCAGCGCGCTTGATGTGGCCGCTGGGATGCTGGATGAAAACCCTGAGCTGTCCATTTGTCCTGAAGCGTCCCAAAGCTTTCCGGGGCAGGCGGGTCTTGTGGTGTTTGACACGACAGGCGCGCAGATTCATCCAAAGTTTCGCCAGACCGCGAGCGATCAAGAGGGCGCTTGCTTGCATTTGACCTATGCGGATGAGGTCCATGGTCTGACGTATGTTGCGACGTTCACGGCCAGTGCCGACACCAATATGATCGTGGCGCAGGCGTCTTTGACATCTCAAGCCCCAGTGCGTCTGCACTGGTTGGCCGCTCCTGTGATGCCCGCTTCGCAAGCTGCCAGCCATATGATCGACTACGCTGGTCGCTGGTGCGGTGAGTTTCAAGAGGTCAAAACGCTGTGGTCTGCGGGCATACGCCTGCGCGAAAATCTGACAGGGCGCACGGGGCATGAACATTTCCCTGCGCTTGTGGTGCCTGAACTGGATGGCACCTACACGCGCGGTGGCGCGCATGCGTTTCACTACGGCTGGTCCGGCGGTCACAGGATGGTGGCCGAAGAGCTGTCCGATGGCCGCCGCCAAGTGCAATTTGGTGCCGCCTCTGGCATTGAGAAAACTGCGGGTACAACATTTGAGACCGCCCAACTTTATCTGACCTATTCCGAACTGGGCATCAACGGATGTGCGGTCGCGTTTCAGCGCCACGCCCGCAAGCATATCGTCACATTCCCCGATCCCAATCGTCCGCGCCCTGTGCATTACAATTGCTGGGAATCTGTCTATTTCGATCACAATGTGCCAGAGTTGCAAGACATCGCCACCCGTGCGGCCGCTTTGGGCGCTGAGCGGTTTGTGTTGGACGATGGCTGGTTTGGTACCCGTGATGACGACACGCGTGCCTTGTCCGAATGGACTGTTGATGCGCGTAAATATCCCGATGGTTTAAACCCGCTGATTGATCACATTCA
The DNA here is from genome assembly GCF_038899935.1 of Pacificibacter sp. AS14. NCBI lineage: Bacteria > Pseudomonadati > Pseudomonadota > Alphaproteobacteria > Rhodobacterales > Roseobacteraceae > Pacificibacter > Pacificibacter sp. AS14. The sequence goes on along the minus strand of NZ_JBBMQI010000022.1, from coordinate 38,666 downwards.
TGCCCAAGGCATGAGCTTTGGCATCTGGTTCGAACCCGAAATGATCAACCCTGTGTCAACGGTTTATGATGCGCACCCCGAATGGGTTTTGGGCGATACAGATCAAATTCTGGGGCGCAATCAGATGGTGCTCAACATGGCGCTGCCTGAAGTGCGTGATTTCTTGTTTGGCCACATCGCAGCGATCTTGCGCACATTTGATGTGGATTACATCAAATGGGACCACAACCGCGTCTTGCCGCAGCCCGATGCGGCGCAAACACGCGGGACCTATCTGTTGCTTGATCAGCTGCGTGCCGCGTTTCCAAAGGTGGAAATTGAGAGCTGTGCCTCTGGTGGAGGGCGGATTGATTTCGGCATTTTGCAGCGCACCCAACGGGTTTGGCTGTCCGACAGCAATGACGCGCTGGAACGGGCTCGTATTCAACACAGCGCGTCGATGTTTTTACCGGCCAGCGTGACCGGCAGCCACGTTGGACCACGCCATTGCCATACCTCTGGTCGCGTGCACAGCATGGAATTTCGCGGCTGGATTGCCGCGCAACGGCATATGGGGTTTGAAATGGACCCACGCGAACTGACGAATGAGGAAGCAAAAACACTGACTGAAATTACTGCATGGTGGAAAGCCGAGCGCGCTTGGCTGATGCAGGCTGATATTCTGCGCTTGGACAGCCTTGATCCGTCTGTTTTGGCGGAACTGCACTTGGCGCAAGATGCACAAATATTCGCTGTGTTTGCCAATAAAATCGACAGCTCGCTGCAAACCCTGCCGCGTCCTTTGCGTTTGACGGGGTTGGACGCAGATGCGCTGTATCAGATCACGCTAGAGAACCGCGACGCGCAGAACCGCCTGTCGCGTGGGCCTGCGGTTTTAAAGCTGCATAACGTGACGCTGAGTGGGCAATATTTAATGCATCAAGGTCTTAATCTGCCGTGGAGCTTTCCCAATCAGACATGGGTGATCAAAGGGCTGCGTCAACCGTGATACTACGACCGCACAGCACGGACTTGATGTCTTAAACACATAAGATGCGCGGATGGTGATCCGCAGACGTCTTTAACTCTCAAAGGGATACCACTATGGATTACCAGTTTCATGACCTGAAAGACAAACATGTGTTCATCACCGGTGGTGGCTCAGGTATCGGTGCTGCCTTGACTGAGGGCTTCTTGGCGCAAGGGGCAAAGGTGAGCTTTGTGCAGCGCTCAGATGCCAGCGACTTTGTCGAGAAAATGCAAAAGGCGCATGGCGTCGCGCCCAGCTTTTTCGCCTGCGATTTGACCGACGTGGATGCGATCAAAACCAGCATGACAGAGGCGCAAAAGTGTCATGGCGATATCGATGTGCTGGTGAACAATGCCGGCAATGATGTGCGCCATTCGGTCGAAGACTTGACCCCAGACCAATGGGATTTCAACCATGCAGTCAATCTGCGCCCATATTTTTTCACTGCGCAATTTGTGGCGCCTTTTATGTCAAAAAATGGCGGCGGGGCGATCATCAATTACTCGTCGATCAGTTACATGATGGGCAACGAAGGCTACGCGGCTTATGTGACCGCCAATGCTGGCATCACCGGTTTGACGCGTGCTTTGGCGCGCGAGTTGGGCCCGCAAAACATTCGCGTCAATGCCATCGCCCCCGGTTGGGTTTTGACGCAAAAGCAATTGGATCAATGGGCCAGTCCAGAGGGTTTGCAAGACCACTTGGAGCGTCAATGTCTGAAAACCCATTTGGCACCAGAAGACATGATTGGCGGGACGTTGTTCTTGGCCTCGAGTGCCAGCAAGATGATGACAGGACAAGTCATGGTCATCGATGGCGGCGTGGTGGTGACAGGATGAGCACCGTCACTTGGATCGCGGTGGATTGGGGTTCTAGCAACCTGCGCATTTGGGCCATGGGCGCAGATGGCGCAGATGGTGCGGTGCTTGAGCGTATCACCACCGATCAAGGCATGTTGGAACTGACCAAAGATCAGTATGAGCCTGTGTTGCTGAGCCATATTGCGCCTTGGCTTGGGGATACTGCGATGCCTGTTGTGGCTTGCGGTATGCTTGGGTCGCGCCAAGGCTGGATCGAAGCCCCCTACGGAACTGTGCCTGTGAGCCCCGCGTCACAGACGGTGACAGTACAAACCCATGATCCGCGGATCGATGTACGCGTGATCGCAGGGCTGCAACAGCTTGAACCAGCCGATGTGATGCGGGGCGAAGAAACACAAATCGCGGGCTATTTGGCGCAAAATCCAAGCTATTCTGGCGTGCTGTGCTTGCCCGGAACCCATAGCAAATGGGTGGCTATTGATGCGGGTAAAGTCACGTCTTTTCAAACGGTTCTCACCGGTGAGTTGTTTAATCTCTTAGCGGATAAATCGATCTTGCGTCACAGCATGGGCGCTTGGGATGAAGCCAGTTTCTTGCAAGCCGTCGCGCAGAGTGCGCAATCGCCTGAGGCTTTGCTGACGGGGTTGTTCGGCCTGCGCGCGTCGCAATTGCTACGCGGGGATGACACCGGAAAATCGCGTCTGTCTGGCATGGTGATTGGCACGGAACTTGGGGCAACAAAAGCCTTTTGGCAGGGCAAAGAGACTGTCATCATAGGTGCCGGTGAATTGGCGCGTCTCTACGGGGCGGCGCTGCAGCAGCTGAATGCGACTGTAAAAGTGGAAAAGGTCGAAGAAATGACCCTTTCCGGATTGAAGACTGTCTATGAAAGTGTGTTCAAATGAGCCGAAATATCATTGCAATTCTACGCGGCGTTCAGCCGTCCGAGGTGCACGCCATTGCGCAAACGCTGATTGCGCAGGGGATCGATAAGATCGAAGTGCCGCTCAATTCACCTGATCCGTTCACCAGCATTGAGACCTTGGTGAGAGAATTTCAGGGTCAAGGAACATTTGGCGCAGGCACTGTTTTGACGACTGCAGATGTGGCGCGGCTTGCAGGCATAGGCGCGCAGATGATTGTATCGCCCAATTGTAATGTGGACGTGATCAAAGCCACCAAAGCGGCAGGCATGCTCAGTTTTCCAGGGGTGATGACGCCCACGGAATGTTTTGCAGCACTGGAAGTCGGTGCGGATGCGTTGAAGTTTTTCCCCGGTGAGCTTGTCGGCCCTGTGGGGCTGCGGGCCATGCGCGCGGTGTTGCCAAAAGACGTGGATTGCTTTGCTGTAGGTGGTGCCAAGGCCGAGACCTTTGGCGCTTGGGTGGACGCTGGGGCCACAGGCTTTGGTATCGGATCAGCGCTGTACCGTGTTGGCGATACCGCGGCGGATGTGGCGCAAAAAGCGGCGGATATGGTGCGCGCTTATGATGCCGTTTTATAGAGCCGAATTGGCATGAGTTTCGACCAGACACAGCGTTTGGCGTGGGGTCATCAAGATATAAAGTGAAGTTAGGATAACAGATGAAGCCAGAACTTGGGGTGTGCTATTACCCAGAACATTGGCCGCAAGACACTTGGGCACGCGACGCGGAGCGCATGATCGAGACGGGCCTGAAATGGGTGCGCATCGGCGAATTTGCTTGGTCGCGCTTGGAACAGGTCGAAGGCGTTCTTACGTGGGACTGGTTGGATCAAGCTGTTGAGGTCTTGGGCGCGGCAGGGCTTGAGGTCGTGATGGGCACGCCGACCGCCACGCCGCCGCGTTGGGTGTTGGACAAATACCCCGATATGTTGGCTGTGGACGCCCAAGGCCAGCCGCGCAAATTTGGCTCGCGGCGTCATTACTGTTTCTCGCATCTGGGCTACCGCGCTGAAGCGGCCCGTATGGCAAAAGCAATGGCTGAACGTTACGGGCGTAATCCGCATGTGACGGCGTGGCAGATCGACAATGAATATGGCTGTCACGAGACCACGATGTCATTTTCGCCAAACGCATTGCACGGGTTTCGCGATTGGCTGGCGCAAAAGTACCAATCGCCGCAGGCTTTGAACACGGCTTGGGGCAATATCTTTTGGTCCATGGAATACGACAGCTTTGACGCTGTTGATTTGCCGAACCTGACTGTGACGGAAGCCAACCCGTCGCATTGGTTAGATTTTCGCAGGTTCACCTCGGATCAAGTCGTCGCGTTCAACCGCGCACAGGTGGCTGCAATGCGGCCCCATACAGATGCGCCGTTGATCCACAATTACATGGGGCGGGTGTTGGACTTTGATCACTTCGCAGTGGGCGATGATCTGGAGATTGCCAGCTGGGACAGCTACCCTATGGGGTTTTTGGAACAAGTCTTGCTCGAAGAAGACGAGGCATGGAAAGCGCAGTACGCCAACCAAGGCGATCCTGATTTTCAGGGCTTTCACCACGATCTTTACCGCGCTGTCGGCAAAGGGCGTTGGTGGATTATGGAACAGCAACCGGGCCCTGTGAACTGGGCACCGTATAATCCGATTCCGCAAGACGGGATGGTCAAGCTATGGTCGATGGAAGCTGTGGCCCATGGGGCCGAAGTGGTCAGTTATTTTCGCTGGCGCCAAGCGCCGTTTGCACAAGAACAACTGCATGCAGGGCTGCTGCGCCCTGATAGTGTCAACGCGCAAGGCCAGATCGAGGCGCGCGCGGTGTATGAAGAGTTGCAGGTCTTGGGCGAGATCGAGCATCCCGACGCGGATGTGGCGATTGTGTTTGATTATGAGAGCCAATGGGCGTGGGACATCCAGCCCCAAGGGCAGGGGTTTGATTACTTCCGTCTGGTGTTCGAGCAATACCGCGCGTTGCGCAAGCTTGGCTTGAACGTTGATATTCTGCCTGCCACCACCACCGACTTTGGATCGCGCAAATTGGTCGTTATTCCGGGGCTTATGGCGTGGAATGACGGGCTTCGTGGCGCGATTGAACGCTTTGGTGGTCAGGTTATTGTAGGTCCTAGATCGGGTTTGAAAACGCCAGATATGCAAATTCCGCCAAGCCTTGGGCCTGATGTGGCGGGGGCCAAAACGGTACGGTTTGCGAGCCTGCGCCCGAACGTGCGTTTGGCCTTGCGCAATGGTGGGCATGTCATTCGCTGGTATGAAGAGATCGAGGCGGGTCATGTGGTCGAGACCACTCGAGACGGCTTGAACATCCTGTGCCAAGAGGGGCATGTGTCCTATTTGGCCGCTTGGTTGGATCAAGACGCTTACTTGCGCATTTTTGAGACGCTTTGCGGAGCGGCGGGTGTTGCCACAGAAAACCTGCCAGAAGGGTTGCGCAAGCGCAGCACCAAAGATCAGGCGCTGTATTTCAATTATTCAAATGCGCCCGTTGTGCATAGGGATATGGAATTGGCCTCTGGGTCCTACCTTTGGGTTGCGACCTCTGATAGCTAAGGGACTTCGCATGTAAATATTGGAGGCATTGAGCCGTGTAGAGTGCTCAATGCCCCAAGTGCGCTTTAAAGATCAATTTGTAAATGCGGCGTGCCATCGGATGTTTTCTCGGTGGATATGCCCAAAGGCCCCACAGTGCCGTTCACACGTTTGCGCAGGTTTGAAAAGCTGTCAAAGGTGACGACATCCACGGGTTGATCTAGGTCTAAGGACAAGCGAAACCAACCGGGGCGGGTCATTTCAACCGCGATGACTGTCGCCGTAAAGGGCTGCGACAGATATTGGCCTGAAACGCGTTCGCCAATGGCCCACCCCTGTGGCGGACGGTTTGAAATGGCGGCAAAAAAGCCGTTCCAACCACGATAACCATATGTATGCGCGATCTGCTCAAGCGCGCTTGCATGGCTGATTGCGTGGCCCTGATCGGCCAGATCATGTCGCAATTGCCTGGCTTGGGTTTTGGCCTCAGTCAGTGTTGGTAAGGTCGTGGTCATTGGAGATCCTCCGATGCAGTGTAAAACAGGCCCCAGCGCAGGCTTTTGCGCCGTGCTGTGCTGGCCAAGACGGATAGGGTGAGTACAAGCACCAAGACTTCGGTCATGGGACTTGTGATCCAGATGCCTATTTCGCCGATGCGCGCAGACAGGATAAACGTCAGGGGGATGGCAAAGAGATAGGGTTTCGATAGGCCCAACAGAGCGGCCCGTTTTGCATCGCCGATGGCTTGGAAATGCGCAGAGATCATCATCAAAGGCCCTGTGAGCACAAAGGCCGTGGTCATCACCGGCAAAATACGCGCCACTTCGGCTATGATGACAGGATCGCTGATAAAGGCTTGGCCGATTTGCACCGCATAGACATGCAAGACGACCTGTAGCGTGGCACAAAACACGAAAGCCACCGTCATAGCAAACATCAGACTGGCGTTGGACCGCTGCCATAGACGCGCGCCATAATTGTTGCCTGTTATGGTTTGCATCGCCAAAGACAGGCCCAGCATGATCAGATAGGCAAAGGTCATCACGCGGGTGATAATGCCGTAAGCTGAGACAGTGCTCTCATAGAGCGGGGTCTCGACCCATTGAAGTGCTGCCATGATAGAGGCCGACCCCAAAGCAAAGCCGATAAACCCAAGACTTTGCGGCGCGCCCAAGGCCAAGATGTCAGACCAAGCAAAGGTCAGGCGATGCTGGAACAGCGCAGAGAGACGCAACTCGGTTTTGCCACGCAGTCGGAATAAGATGATTATCCCCAAAGCCAGTGCTTGTGCCAAAGCCGTCCCGTAAGCCGATCCCGCGACGCCCATGTCCAACACAGCGATCAACACATAGTTGAAAGCGATATTGGCCAAAGACACCAAAAGGCTCATCGCGGCCATAAAACCCACACGGCCCTCATTGCGCAGAGTGTCAGATTGCACGGATAGGACAAACAACAGGGGAGAGACCATAACAGTGATCCCAAGATAGGTCAGACCCATCTGTGCGAGTGCGTCTATACCGCCAGAGGCCAAACGGGCTAAGGTCGCCCCAAAGACCACAAACAGCACGATAAGACAGGCACTGGCGAGAAAGGCCAAACCATGCGCGCCTGTAAAGACGGCACGGGCCTTATCCAGCTCATTACCGCCGATATGGCGCGCCATAAGGCTGGACATGCCGCTGGACACCAACGTCGAACAGGCAGCGATCAGCATATACAGCGGAAACATCAATGTGACGGCAGCCAGCGCGTTTGGCCCGACATAGTGACTGAGAAACATCGCATCAGCGACAGACAAAAGCCCGTTCATCGACATGACAAAGATAATAGGAAGAGCGGTTTTCGCGTAGGTCGCCCCTAAAGGAGCAGTTAGGAACGCGTTGGTAGAGATCTGAGACATAGCCAAGTGGCCCTCATGCAAAGATCGCGCAACTTCAGGACAGGTACCCGCGTTACCATCCGCGCGATATGCGAGGAGGATCACATAGTTTGTCGATTGCCAGAACTTCACCAAGACAGACATGTCAGCGGGCGGCAGGCGTCGGCGGCCTGAGGACGCAATAGCTGAGGTCTAGGTTTGCGTCAAGGGGAGGGCCTTTGTGTTCATCTGCATCAAGACCACAGGGATGCGAGCTATAGGGGAGCCATAGAGACGGGAGCGCCATACCCGTAGAGAGACGCACTTTAGGAAGGCGAGACGCATAGATAGGGGGAAGACACTTAGACAGTAGAGGGAACACCCTAACGTCAGTCCATTGATATGCCACGCGCTGGGCTAAAACCCTGATCTGACGGTTTTCATTTGCAAAGCCATCGGGTAGGGCAAGGCAAAGGCGGCTGTCAAGGTCGCTCACATGTTGACGCCTCTTGAGGAGCACCCCTATGACCATCACTCACCTTGTCACGCATTCCGGCGGTTTTCATGCAGATGAACTTTTGTCCTCTGTCGTGCTCACACGCCTGTTCCCAGACGCGGAACTCATGCGCACCCGTGATCGTCAATGGATCACCCCTGGCGCGGACAAGATCATCTATGATGTGGGTGGGGCCTTTGATGCCGAGGCTCAAATCTTTGATCACCACCAACGCCCCGGTCCTTTGCGCGATGATGAGCAGCCCTACAGTTCCTTCGGATTGATCTGGGCCCATTATGGTCGTGATTATTTGGTGGCGCTGGGCGTGCCTGAGACAGACGTAGAGGCGATCCATAACAAATTCGACGCCAAGTTCGTCTTGCCGATTGATCTGTTGGACAATGGCGCGATGGAACCTTCTGTGGCTGGGCCTTTGTCGATCATGACCCTGCCGTCGCTTTTGGGTAGCCTGAAACCTGTGTTTGATGACACATCGCCCACCGCCGATGACGATGCCTTTATGATGGCCTTGCCCATTGCGCGCAGCTTTGTTGAGGCGCAAATCCGCAATCTGGCCGCCAAGGCCCGTGCGCAAAGCATTGTTGTCGCCTCAATCGAAAAAGCGGGCACATCCCCCATTCTTGAGCTGCCGATGGGCATGCCGTATCGCTCTGCTTTGGATAAGGCTGAAGCCGATCACATCATGTTCGTGGTCAACCCGCGTGGTGACGACTGGATGCTTGGCGGGATCAAGCTGTCCAATGAAACGTTCGAGCAACGCGCCGATCTGCCTGCCGCTTGGGCGGGTCTGACAGATGCGAATCTGGAAGAGGCTTGCGGCGTCAAAGGTGCTAAGTTTTGTCACAACGCGCGCTTCATTGCTGTTGCCAACTCGCGTGAGGCGATCATGCAGATGGCTGATTTGGCGATTGCAGAGCTGGCGCGGGTTGCCGCCAATGGGCAAGACCTGTCTCAGAACGACGATTAATTTACATCACAGTGGGGCGTGCGGGGCTATCTTTCGTGGCTGCGCGCTCTGCGAATGATTCGCAAGTTGGGCGTTTGTATCGGTTGCGAATAGGACCAAACGGCTCTTGGAAAGGTCCATTTTTGCCGCCAGTTGCGAAAACCCCCACTTTAGTTGCGAATGGTTCGCAACTGCTTGACAATCTATTAGGACTGGATTTTACAGATGCGGAATATCACCTGAATATCACCTTTAGGAGCCATCATGAAAAATCGATCTGCATTCCAAGCTGTGACAGCAGTAAGCGTACTAGGTTTAAGTGTTGGGCTGATGCCACTTGGCGCGGCCGCTGAAGAGCGTTTGAAAGTTGTGACCACATTCACCGTACTGGCCGAAATGGCACAGAACGTAGCGGGGGATGCGGCAGATGTTGTGTCGATCACCAAACCAGGGGCGGAAATCCACGGATACCAACCCACGCCGCGCGACATTGTGCGGGCGTCTGACGCGGATCTGATCTTGTGGAATGGGTTGAATTTAGAGCTGTGGTTTGAGCAGTTTTTGGGCAACCTTGGTGATATCCCTTCTGTGACATTGACCGACGGGATTGAGCCGATCTCAATTTCCTCTGGTGCCTATGAAGGCAAAGCCAATCCGCATGCGTGGATGGGCTTGGACAATGCGATGATCTATGTCGACAACATCGCCGCCGCTTTGTCCTTAAACGATCCTGATAACATCTTGATCTATCTGAACAATGCAGCCGCATACAAAGACGATATTCGCGCGACTATTGCGCCGCTGAAAGCCCAGCTTGACGCGTTGCCTGAAGACAAACGCTGGCTTGTAACCTGCGAGGGCGCGTTTAGTTATTTGGCACGTGATTTTGGCCTGAAAGAACTGTATCTATGGCCAATGAACGCCGATCAAACGGGCACGCCACAACAGGTGCGCAGTGTGATCGATGGCGTGCGCGACAATGACATTCCTGTGGTGTTTTGTGAAAGCACGGTCAACACTTCGCCCGCCAAACAAGTCGCCCGCGAAACTGGTGCGCGTTATGGCGGTGAACTTTATGTCGACAGCCTAAGTGCAGCGGATGGACCCGTGCCCACCTATCTCGATCTTTTGCGCGTCACCGCGCAAACCGTGGTCGACGGTCTCACTTCGACCGCCAATTAAAGCATCTTTTATTTCAAAAGGACGATCCTCGTGACCCAGCCCCATTCCCCCCTGAACACGTCACCAAGCGGCGGTATCATGGCGCGTGATGTGACGGTGACTTACCGCAACGGCCATATGGCGTTGCATGACGCGAGTTTCGAAATCCCGCGCGGGACGATTACGGCACTTGTCGGAGTGAACGGCGCGGGCAAATCGACTTTGTTCAAGGCGATCATGGGGTTTGTGCCTGCGGCCAATGGTGAAATTTTGCTGCTGGGTAAAACCGTCAAAGAGGCTCTGCGCGAAAACCTCGTGGCGTATGTGCCGCAATCTGAAGAAGTCGATTGGGCTTTTCCCGTGCTTGTTGAGGATGTGGTGATGATGGGGCGCTATGGTCACATGGGGTTCTTGCGACATGCGCGCAAAGCCGATCACGCCGCCGTCGATGAAGCACTGCGCCGCGTCAACATGCTGGAGTTTCGCAAGCGCCAGATTGGCGAACTGTCAGGCGGGCAACGCAAACGGGTGTTTTTGGCCCGCGCTTTGGCGCAAGACGGTCAGGTGATTTTGCTGGACGAGCCTTTTACCGGCGTTGATGTGAAAACCGAAGAACAGATTATCACGCTCTTGCGCGAGCTGCGCGACGAGGGGAGGGTGATGTTGGTCTCGACCCATAATCTGGGCTCTGTTCCAGAGTTTTGTGATCGGACTGTGTTGGTCAAAGGCACGATCTTGGCTTACGGCACCACAGAAGAGGTCTTTACCCATGACAACCTAGAGCGCGCCTTTGGCGGCGTTTTGCGACACTTCACTTTGGGCGGTAATGAGCTGCATGACGATGACGACACCCGCGAGGTGCGTATCATCACCGATGACGAGCGGCCCTTTGTGATGTATGGCGACAAATCGGATGCGTCAAAAGAAGATGCGTCATGATCGATTTGTTGCTCGAACCATTCACCTATAGCTATATGTTCAACGCTATGTGGGTCTCTGCGCTGGTCGGTGGCGTTTGTGCTTTTTTGTCAGCATATCTGATGCTTAAGGGCTGGTCTTTGATCGGCGATGCGCTCAGCCATTCGGTCGTGCCCGGTGTGGCTGGGGCCTACATGCTGGGTTTGCCTTTTGCTTTGGGCGCTTTTGTGTCTGGCGGTTTGGCAGCTGCAGCGATGTTATTTTTATCCGAGCGATCCGGTTTGAAAATCGATGTGATCATAGGGATTATTTTCACGTCATTCTTTGGTCTTGGCCTGTTTATGGTGTCACTATCGCCTGTATCGGTCAGCATTCAGACCATCATCATGGGAAATATTTTGGCCATCACCCCCGAGGATACGCTACAATTGGTGATCATCGGCGTGGTCTGTCTGTTGGTGCTTTTGGCCAAGTGGAAAGACCTGATGGTGACGTTTTTCGACGAAACCCATGCGCGCTCTATCGGGCTTAAACCTGAACTGTTGAAGGCTGTGTTTTTCATGCTCTTGTCGGCGGCTATTGTGGCGGCGATGATGACGGTTGGCGCGTTTTTGGTGATCGCATTGGTGGTCACACCGGGGGCCACGGCCTATTTGCTTTGCGACAGATTTCCGCGCCTGATTGCGCTGTCCGTGTTCATTGGTGCCACGACTTGTTTCATCGGGGCTTACCTGAGCTATTTTTTAGACGGGGCCACGGGCGGGATCATCGTCGTGTTGCAAACGGTCGTGTTTTTGGTGGCTTTCGTTTTTGCGCCGAAACACGGCATCTTAGCCAGCAAACGCATCGCACGCGAAGCCATCGCGGCCCAAACGGCGGTGATGAAGGGGGACGCGAAATGATCGACACCCTGTTGCAACCGTTTCAATTTGTCTTCATGCAAAACGCCTTTTGGATCATCTTGCTGATCGCACCTCCTACCGCGCTATTGTCGTGCTTTTTGGTGCTCAAAGGCTGGGCCTTAATGGGGGATGCTGTCAGCCATGCGACCCTGCCGGGGATCGTTTTGGCTTGGATACTGGGTCTGCCGTTGATCGTCGGGGCCTTTGTGGCGGGCATGGCTTGCGCTGTTGCCACGGGATATTTATCAGATCATAGCCGCGTGAAAAAGGACACCGTGATGGGCGTCGTGTTTTCGGGCATGTTTGGCCTTGGCATCATTATGTACACCTCGATCACCACCAACGAGCATCTGGACCACGTGTTGTTTGGCAATATGCTGGGTGTGGGCGCGCAAGATCTGTGGACGGCTGGGATCATCGGCGCTTTGGTCACTTTGCTTTTGGGGCTGAAATGGCGCGATCTGTTATTGCATGCCTTTGATCCCGCGCAGGCGCAGGCCTCGGGGTTGAACACCAAATTGCTGCACTACGGATTACTGGCGGCTTTGTCGCTGACCATCGTTGCAACGCTCAGTGCAGTTGGCTTGATCTTGGCCGTGGCCTTGTTGGTCACGCCGGGGGCGATTGCATTCTTAGTGGCACGTAGCTTCGCGCCGATGATGTTTGTGTCTATGGCGGTTTGCACCTTTGCGATGTTTGCCGGCACCTATGTGAGTTTCTTTATTGACAGCTCGCCCGCGCCGACGATTGTGTTGATCCTGACGCTACTCTTTATCATCGCCTTTGTGCGCCGGATGCGGATCACGCGGCGGATGTCGCAGCGCGCAGCACTTTCTGGCTGATAAGGCGGCTTGGTCAGGTCGCGTGATCAGGCATATTCACTATTTTATGTTAAAAAAACGCCACATCGTTGTCATGCGGGGTTTAAACATTTCCGTTAGATGCACACCTGTATTCGTCTGAGAATGCGCATTTTTGAAGGTGTCCTCATGGTGGAAATTAATCCAATTGCATTTGTTTTAGGCTGTCTTTTTGAGCCATCCAAATCAGGTCTGCGCGCTTCATTGCGACGTATTTTTGCGCGGTCTGTATAATACGCGATCAGTATATTACGCGATCTGTATAATATTGAGAGTGCTTTTCACTCTCAATACGTTGATCTTGTGACCATTTTGCAGTTCAATGTTCGAAAGTTTTTCGCTTGAAGTAATATGAAATTAATACCTGAGATAAAAAATCAGGATTGACATACCTTATAGAAAAAGTCAGATACAGCATCACACACAAAGTGGTGATGCTGGTGTTGAACGTTTAAAGCCTTCGGGTGGTCATGTGTCATAGCTTGCGCGCCAAAATTTTAGAGCCGAGATCAAGGATAAAACATGAAACGCATGATGACCGCTTTCGCACTGGCAGCTTTGCCTGCGGCCCCCGCCCTTGCTGGCCCAGCAGAGGTTGTGACCACCTATTCAGATATCGCCGAGGCAGCATACGGTGACAGCCTAACCAAAGCCCAAGCCTTGAACGCTGCCATTGACACACTGATTTCTGCCCCGTCTGACGTTTCACTGGCCGCTGCAAAAGCTGCTTGGATCGAATCGCGCGTGCCATATCAGCAAACCGAAGCTTTCCGTTTCGGCAATCCAATTGTTGATGACTGGGAAGGCAAAGTAAACGCTTGGCCTTTGGACGAAGGCTTGATCGATTATGTTGATGCGGCTTACGGCGGCGCGACAGACGAAAATGAATTTGCAGCACTCAATGTGATCGCGACACCAAAATTCACACTTTCTGGTACTGAAATCGACGCAACGCATATCACACCTGAGTTGATAAGTGATGCGCTTCATGAAGCAGACGAAATCGAATCCAACGTTGCCTCTGGGTATCACGCGATTGAATTCTTGCTGTGGGGCCAAGACTTGAACGGCACAAATCACGGTGCAGGCAATCGTCCGTTTACAGATTATGCTGCGGGCGATGATTGCACCAACGGCAACTGTGATCGTCGTGCTGAATATTTGTCTGCGGCCTCTGATTTGCTTGTGTCTGATCTTGCATACATGGTGGCACAATGGGGCGCCGATGGAGAGGCACGCGCGGCTGTTACAACAGACCCTAAAGCGGGGATCACAGCTATTTTGACCGGCATGGGATCACTGTCTTACGGCGAGCAGGCAGGCGAGCGGATGAAATTGGGCTTGATGCTCAATGACCCTGAAGAAGAGCATGATTGTTTCTCAGACAACACTTATAACTCGCATTTCTACGACGGCCTTGGCATTCGTAATGTTTATGTGGGTGAATATGCGTCTGCATCTGGAAAAATCGTATCTGGCGAAAGCTTGCAAGATTTGTTGAACGCAGCGGATCCTGCTGTTGAGGCGGAATTGACCTCAGCGATCAACGCGACAATGGCAGAACTTGGCCAAATCAAATCGGCCGCTGAAGCTGGATTTTCCTATGATCAAATGCTTGAACGCGGCAACGCGGCAGGTGAGGCCTTGATCTTGTCTGCTGTGGATGCTTTGGTCGCGCAAACGCGGTCAATTGAACGTGCTGTGGCCGTTCTTGATTTGGACGGTGTGGGCATTGAAGGCTCTGATAGTCTTGATAACCCAACAGCCGTTTTCGAATAAACGCACCCCAATCAACAGCATAGGCGGGGATAGCTCTGCCTATGCTGACAATTTTGCTGCGTTTGTATAAGCACGCAGGGTCTTTAGGAATACGACTATGGCAGGCATCCGCCCACTCTTCGTCTCTCGTTCGCTCAGTTCTGTACTTGCCATGACATTGAGCAGCGCCCTGCCACTCGCGGGCTACGCAACACCAGATTTGACAGAACCCTATCTGAATATCGTGCCACGGACCGCATCTGAAGCGCAGCGCATTCAGTCAGCTACGACACCGACGCAGGACTTTTCCAAAGCTGAATCCTTTGAAGAAAACCCTGCAGGCAAGGCGACGACCCGAGCGCGCACGGATCATGACGCGTTTTCACAGTCCTCTGACTCTTTGAGCTTTGAGCAGGAATTGGACTTTAAGCTGGGCAATGGGTTGTTCAAAAAGCTTTGGGTGTCGTCTCCGTCATCGACTTTGGCCTCTGATGGATTGGGGCCTGTGTACAATGCGCGCTCGTGTCAGCGCTGCCATTTGAAGGATGGACGTGGCCACACGCCCGAAGGCGCGGACGACAGCCGCGTGTCGATGTTCTTGCGCCTTTCTGTGCCAACGCCAGATGACATGCCTTTGACTGAAATTGAAACCTATTTGGCCGCCCTTGATGGCGATGCCGCCACGCCGCGTACAGCGCCAGAGCCCACATACGGTGGCCAGTTGCAAGATTTGGCGATCCAAGGCCATGCCGCTGAGGCGCAGATGGATATCAGCTATACAGAGCAACACATCGCGCTGTCAGATGGCGAGGTCGCAAGCCTGCGCGTGCCAAGCTATAGCATGAGCGACGCTGGCTATGGCGACTTTGCCCCGGACGTTCAAATCTCGCCCCGTGTTGCCCCGCCAATGATCGGGCTTGGTCTGGTGGAAGCTATTCCTGTGGCTGATATTTTGGCCCGCGAAGATGTAGATGATGCCGATGGCGACGGCATTTCAGGACGCGCACAGGTGGTGTGGTCCAGCGAATTTAACACGCCTATTTTGGGGCGTTTTGGTTGGAAAGCGGGCCACGGCACTGTCAAGGAACAGTCCGCCGACGCCTTTGCTGGCGACATCGGTATTTCGTCGCCACTCGCCAAGCGTCCTTTTGGCGATTGTACTGAGGCGCAAGCTGAGTGCCGATCTGCCGTTCACGGTGATGGGGATGCACGTGGGGATGAGATCGACTCCGAAGGCCTTGATTTGGTTGCCTTCTATTCACGCAACTTGGCCGTGCCTGCGCGCCGCGATGTGGACGATCCACAGGTCTTGCAAGGCAAAGAGTTGTTCTACAACATTGGCTGTGCGTCCTGTCATACACCGAAATATGTGACCCATCGCCTTGAGGATGAGAAAAGCAAAGCGCAAAGTTTTCAGCTGATTTGGCCCTATTCTGATTTTCTATTGCACGATATGGGCGAAGGCTTGGCAGATGGCCGACCTGAGCTGCGGGCAACAGGAACCGAATGGCGCACACCACCGCTTTGGGGCATCGGTATGACCGAGCAAGTCTCTGGGCACACGCAATTTTTACATGACGGACGCGCGCGCTCTTTGTTAGAAGCGGTGCTGTGGCATGGTGGCGAGGCCCAAAGCGCCCGCGACACCGTGGTGGACATGCCAAGTGAAGATCGTGCGGCATTGGTCCGCTTTTTAGAAAGCCTATGATGATGACACCTTTTGTTCGAATACCGCTTAGCGCGTTTGCCACGTCGATTGTTTTATTTGCAGGGGGTGGCGCATATGCTGGCCCGCAGGCTGATGCTGTGGCGCGCGTTGTGACGCAGCATGCCGTTCCTGCGGTTTTGGACTTCTCGGCGCAAACAAAAGCCCTTGAGGTTGCGGCTAAATCCGATTGCACAGCAGGCGCGCTTGCGCCGGCCTACAATGCGAGTTTTGATGCGTGGATGGGGTTGCAACACCTGAACATCGGACCTGTTGAAGCCGATGCGCGGGGGCTGACAATTGCGTTTTGGCCTGATAAAAAAGGCATGATCCCCAAAGCGCTTGCTGCCCTGATCGCAGATCAAGATGCAGCTGTAGCAGACGCCAGTGAATTTGCTCATGTGTCTATCGCTGCACGTGGTCTTTTTGCCTTAGAATTTATGATCTTCGATGATACATTTAACGCTTATGATCAAGGCAGCTATTCTTGCGAATTGGTACAAGCCATCACCCATGATTTGGCTCAAACCGCAGATCATATCGCACAAGAATGGACCCGCGAAGATGGCTTTGCCGCAACTTTGACCACGGCAGGTGCTGCGAACAATCAACGATATTTGTCAGAAACTGAGGCGGCTCAGGCGCTCTACACAATGCTGCTCACGGGGCTGGAAAACTCCGCCGAGCAACGCATCGGTCGCCCCCTTGGCAGCTTTGAGAAACCACGCCCCAAACGTGCAGAAGCCTATCGATCTGGGCGATCTGCGCGTAACGTGATGTTGTCGGTGCTGGCCGCACGTGAGTTCGCCGCTGCAATGGCCCCCGAGACCCCACAAAAGACCCTCGAGATTTTGGACGAAGTCGTGACCAAACTGCAGGATTTGGATGACCCAAGCTTTGCCTCAGTGAGTGACCCTTTCGGGCGTCTCAAAATCGAAATCATCGGGCAGCGTATTGAGGCCGCAACAGATGCCATTGCCAATGATATAGGTGTGCCTTTGGGCATATCAGCAGGATTCAACGCATCAGACGGAGATTGACATGACTTCTCGCCGTGGATTTTTATTTGGGGCTGTGGCTGCCAGCGTGACGCCACGTTTAAGTTGGGCAGATGCAGGCAACCCAGCGTTCCTTGGGGCTGCTCGTGACAAAAATGGCGCGTTCGCTTTATATGGTTTAAGCGCAGAGGCGCAGATCCTGTTTCGTGTTGATCTGCCTGCGCGCGGCCATGCTTCGGCGGCACATCCTACCCGACCTGAGGCCGTGGCTTTTGCCCGCAGACCAGGCACTTACGCGCTTGTGATAGACTGTGTCGGTGGGCAGGTTTTGCACAAAATGCAAGCCCCTGAGGGACGCCATTTCATGGGGCACGGGGTGTTTGTGCAAGACGGCGATATCTTGGTCACCACCGAGAATAATTACGCCGAAGGCAAAGGCTGTTTGGGGCTGTGGCAGCGCAGCAAAGGCTACGCGCGGATCGCAGAGGTCGACAGTCACGGCATCGGCCCACATGAGATTCGCGCCATGTCAGACGACACGCTGGTTGTGGCCAATGGCGGGATTCTCACCCATCCAGATCACGGTGGTGGGCGTGACAAGCTCAACCTTGATACGATGCAGCCCTCATTGGCCTATTTGACGCCTCAGTTCGAGCTTGAGGAACAACATGTGTTGGCAGACGATTTGCATCACGCCTCGATCCGCCACCTTGCGCTGCATGATGGTTTGGTGGGGTTTGCGATGCAATGGCAAGGCGACCCTTTTGATATCGTGCCTTTGTTGGGGCTTCATCGACGCGGGGCTGAGCCGGTCTTGTGCGAGGCACCTTTGGCTGATCAGCTCTCGATGAAAGCCTATGCAAGCTCAGTCGCGTTCAACGGTGCAGGCTCTGAGCTGGCCATAACGTCATCCAAGGTTGGGCGAATTCATCGGTTCGACCCTGATGGCACGTTCTTGTCAGCCATCTCGCGGGCCGATGTCAGTGGGATCGCTCCAAAAGATCAAGGATATTTGGCCTCTGACGGGCAGGGCACATTGATGTCGATTGACATGGATATGCGCGTGCTAAACGCGGCCTCTGACTTGGCTTGGGACAATCACCTTGTGTCTTTGCCGCGCTTGGGGTGAAGTGTCTGCATGAAAAAAGAAATGTGGAACGTGAAGACCCCCTTCTTTCGCCCGATTTGGCGTAGGGCGGTGGCTTGTTTGACCTGCCTCGCCTGGGCTGGCGTTGAACTGGTCTATGGAAATGCGATGTTTGGTGCGCTGTTCTTGGTTGCTGGGGCCTATTTGGTTTATCAATTTTTTATCACATTCAACCCAAAGGATTTCACGCCGCCCCCGGAATCATAACTGAAGAAGGGGCTTCGCGCGAGACGCCCGTTTTTGGTTTCATAATTTTCGATGACGATGACGATGGTGCTGAGTCGGCGATTTAAATAAATTTTTCTAAAATTTGATGCAAAGCGGCAACAGGCCGAACGCACGCGCATTTATACCCCAGTTGATCTAGCAAAGGACCGTGCCGAAAATTAATTGTAACATTTTGTATTCAAAAGAATAAAATCATTGTGTGTCGAAAAAAACGTTATCGGTTTGCACGGACTTGAAAAACGAAAGATCATTGCGCAAATACAAGACTTCCGGCGCACTTGCAGCTCCTCGATGGTCTTAATAACATTCGAGTAACACTTCCGCGCTAACCATCAAAAAAGACAGATAAGAGGCAGGGACCGATGAGAGACCCAATTGATACATATATGAATACGCTTGTTCCGATGGTGGTCGAACAGACCAGCCGCGGTGAACGTGCATACGACATTTTCTCGCGCCTGCTCAAAGAGCGCATCATTTTTCTGAACGGCCCAGTGCACGATGGCATGTCATCGCTGATTTGTGCGCAGCTGCTGTTTCTTGAAGCGGAAAATCCGTCCAAAGAAATTTCGATGTACATCAATAGCCCTGGCGGTGTTGTGACGTCTGGCCTGTCGATTTACGACACGATGCAGTACATCCGTCCAAAAGTATCGACTTTGGTCATGGGGCAAGCAGCGTCTATGGGCTCCTTGCTCTTGACAGCCGGGGAAAAAGGCATGCGTTTCTCGCTGCCAAACTCACGCGTCATGGTTCACCAGCCTTCTGGTGGCTACCAAGGTCAAGCCACGGACATCATGATCCATGCGCAAGAAACACAAAAACTCAAAGACCGGTTGAACGAAATCTACGTCAAACACACCGGTCAAACAATGAAATCGGTTGTGGATGCACTTGAGCGTGACAACTTTATGTCGCCGCAAGACGCCAAAGAGTTCGGTCTGATCGATGATATCGTCGAAACACGCGAGCCTCTCGCCGAGAAAGACTAGTATTTTGCTGTCCTGCCCATGTCTAGCGCTTGGGCAGGATTTTGGCATTGTACCCGCAAATACGCTGCCTTACACTTTCATGTAACGGGCAAACTGGTTGGCCCTTATGTGGGCCAATTTTACGGAAATAGAAGGCGATTAGCCTTAGGGGATTGTAATGTCGAACTCGTCCAGTGGTGACAGCAAAAATACGCTCTATTGTTCTTTTTGTGGCAAAAGCCAACACGAAGTACGCAAGCTCATCGCGGGACCAACCGTATTCATCTGTGATGAATGCGTTGAACTGTGCATGGACATCATTCGTGAAGAAACCAAATCTACCGGTTTGAAAGCCTCCGAAGGTGTGCCGTCGCCCAAAGAGATTTCTGGCTTCCTTGATGATTATGTGATCGGTCAAACAACAGCCAAACGCGTGCTGTCTGTTGCGGTTCACAACCACTACAAGCGTCTCAATCACGCGAGCAGCGGTGCGGGCGATATCGAATTGTCAAAATCAAACATCTTGCTGATGGGGCCAACAGGCTGTGGTAAAACGCTTCTTGCTCAAACCCTTGCGCGGATTCTTGACGTGCCCTTCACTATGGCTGACGCGACAACCCTGACCGAAGCGGGCTATGTCGGTGAAGATGTCGAAAACATCATTCTCAAACTGCTTCAAGCCTCTGAGTACAATGTTGAACGTGCTCAACGCGGCATCGTGTATATTGATGAAGTCGACAAGATTACCCGTAAATCTGACAACCCATCGATCACGCGCGATGTGTCTGGTGAAGGTGTTCAGCAAGCCTTGCTGAAAATCATGGAAGGCACTGTGGCGTCTGTTCCTCCGCAGGGCGGTCGCAAACATCCACAACAAGAGTTCTTGCAGGTAGATACAACCAACATCTTGTTCATCTGTGGTGGTGCGTTTGCTGGGCTCGATCGCATTATCGCTCAGCGCGGTAAGGGCACATCCATAGGCTTTGGCGCGGACGTCAAAGAATCCGAGAATCTCGGTGCCGGTGAATTGTTGAGCGAACTTGAACCAGAAGATTTGCTAAAATTTGGCCTAATCCCAGAGTTCGTGGGGCGTTTACCGGTTCTTGCAACGTTGGAAGATCTCGATGAAGACGCCTTGATCACCATTCTGACGCAGCCTAAAAATGCCTTGGTCAAACAGTATCAGCGGTTGTTCGAGCTTGAGAAAACCAAACTGACATTCACTGAAGATTCACTGTCGGCCATTGCAAAACGCGCGATTGAGCGCAAAACAGGCGCACGCGGTTTGAGGTCTATCTTGGAAGACATCTTGCTCGACACGATGTTTGATTTGCCTGGAATGGACAACGTCAGCGAAGTTGTGGTGAACGAAGAAGCGGTTAACACCGATGCACAGCCTTTGATGATCTATTCAAAAGAAGATGTTAAGGAAGCAAGTGCAGGCTAAGTCTGGTTGCTGATATACTTAAAAAGGAGGCCCCAGTACGATTGTGCTGGGGCCTCCTTTTTTACAACAACGGCGTGATAGTGAAAAAGGGTGTGCTAGATTTCGCTTCCCTACCGTTCAAACGCCCCAATCCTCTGGACCTTGTCGTGACAATGGTTCATAGAAAGAGCAACGCAATTCGAAAGGCTTACCCATGGGCATCGTGAACTCAGTTCTCCGCGGGCTCGTCTGGTGGAAAGATCAGACGCTCGGCACGCAACTCTTCACATGGCGCAACGGCATCAAAGTTGGTGACGATGCGCAGGGCAACATCTATTACCGCAATAAGGACGACAGCAGACGCTGGGTGATCTTTAATGGTGAAATAGAAGCTTCGCGCATCAGCCCCGATTGGCACGGGTGGCTACATCAGACCTTTGATGAAGCTCCTGGCACAACGCCACTTGTGCACAAAAATTGGGAAAAACCACATCTTGCAAACCAGACTGGGACAGCTGAAGCCTACGCACCCGCTGGATCCATTCGTCGTGCACGCCCAGCGGGTCGTCGCGACTATGAGGCATGGCAGCCCGAATAAATGTCTGAAAACACAACAGAAATCGCCGTTGGGGCCGGAGTTCTTGCGCTTGCGCTCGGTTTTTTGGTCTATGCAGGTCAAGTCACTGGGTTTTCCACCGGCTCAGATGATCGTTATATGCTGACCGCGTCTTTTCGGTCAGCCGAAGGCGTGAGCGTCGGTACAGATGTCCGTTTGGCTGGTGTCAAAGTCGGTTCGATTTCTGATTTGACATTGAATCGGGATACCTTTCGCGCAGAAGCTGCTTTGTCTTTGGATCGCGGTATCGTTTTGCCCGATGACACAGCCGCGATGATTGCTTCAGAAGGCCTTCTTGGTGGCAATTTTATCGAGCTAGTGCCTGGCGGATCGGCTTTTAATTTTGAAGATGGTCAAGTGATTGCTGATACTCAGGGGTCAGTGAGTCTGATCAATCTGTTGTTGAAATTTGTCACTGCCAGCAGCGGCGGTAGTGAATAATGCGTGCCGGCCTCGTCGTTACTTTGGCCTTGGCTGTGTCGATAAACACGCCCGCTTGGGCGCAAGACAATGGTCTTGGCGAGGACTTTCAGACTGGTATTGACCAAATTCTAGTTCAGCCTTTAGATGACAGCGGTATTGGCTTTGGTGGCGACGGGTTGTCGTTGGAAGATCTCCAAAGGCTTCCCGAAGCTGGATTTCAGCAAGAGCTGCGCGACATCACCACTGAAACACAAGTGAAGGTGACAGAGGGCACAGGTGTAAATCTGCGTGCGCTTGATAAGCTTACAGGCGAAGTCAAAGATCTTACCATTGCGACGGGTCAACCAGCCGTTTTTGGTCGTATTTCCATCTATCTTGCTGATTGTCGTTACCCAGAGGGAAACCGATCAGGCGATGCATACGCATACTTGATGGTGCACGCCCAAGGTGTTGATGAACCTGTGTTTTCTGGCTGGATGGTCTCGTCCAGCCCCGCGCTGAATGCGATGGATCATGCGCGTTATGACATCTGGCCGTTGACCTGCAGCACGTCTTGAGGCGTGAGGGCGGCAGGTAAGGCATCGATATCGGCGCGATGTACAAGCGCCTCCTCCAATAATTCGTGATAATCTGCACGCGGTATTTCAATGGCGCCGAGGGATGCCAAATGCGGCGTGATGAACTGTGTGTCGAACAAAGTAAACCCCGTGGCGCGTAGCCGGGCGACCATATAGGCCAAGGCCACTTTTGACGCGTCTGTACGTCGCGAAAACATGCTTTCGCCAAAGAATGCAGTGCCAAGTGTCAGGCCGTAGACGCCACCAACAAGTGCATCTCCCTCATAGACTTCCAGAGAGTGACAAAACTTCATCGCGTGCAGTTGTCGGTAAAGATCAAAGATCGTGGCGTTGATCCAAGTTTCGGGGCGATCTGCACAACCTTCGACAACAGCGTCAAAATTGGTGTTGAAGCAGATCGAAAAACGCTCAGACCTGATGGTTTTGGCCAAAGACTTTGAGATGTGAAACCCATCGAGCGGAAATATTCCGCGATCAGTTGGATCCACCCAATACAGATCCGGGTCATCACGGCTGTCAGACATCGGAAAGACGCCGTTGGCATAGGCGTTGAGCATCATCTGCGGTGTCAGGGTCACGTGGTCCATAGAGTTTCTATGTATCGCTTTGAGGAACATGTAATAGGAAAAGAAAAGGCCGCCCGAAGGCGACCTTATCAATGTTTGAACAAAGCCTTAGCTTAGGTTCTTCTCAAGCCATTTTTCCAGCCAGTGGATATTGTAGTTGCCGGTTTGGACATCTTCTTCTTGCAAGAGCATGTCAAACAACGGGATCGTGGTTTCAACGCCATCAACAATCAACTCGCCCAATGCGCGGTGCAAACGCGCCAATGCTTCTGGACGGTTGCGCCCATGCACGATGAGTTTGCCGATCAAGCTGTCGTAATAAGGCGGGATCGAATAGCCGTCATACAATGCGCTGTCCATACGCACGCCAAGCCCACCCGGGGCGTGGTATTGCGTGATTTTGCCGGGGCATGGCGAGAAGTTTGGTAGCTTCTCTGCATTGATTCGCACTTCGATAGCATGGCCATTGAGCACCAGTTCGTCTTGGGTAAAAGACAGTTTTTCTCCGGCAGCAACACGGATCTGTTCGCGCACCAAGTCTTGGCCAAAGATGGCTTCGGTTACAGGGTGTTCCACCTGTAAACGGGTGTTCATCTCAATAAAGAAGAACTCGCCGTCCTCGTACAAGAACTCGACAGTGCCAGCGCCTTTGTAACCCATTTTTGCGATCGCATTGGCACATATGCCACCGATTCGAGCGCGTTCTTCTGGCGTTATGCTGGGGCCTGGGGCCTCTTCGAAGACCTTTTGGTGACGACGTTGCAAAGAGCAATCGCGTTCGCCCAAATGCACACCACCGCCTTGGCCATCGCCAAAGACTTGTATTTCGATGTGACGTGGTTTCTGGAGATATTTCTCCATGTAGACTTCGTCATTGCCGAAGGCGGCTTTGGATTCCGAACGGGCTGTACGAAAAGATGTTTCCAGCTCGTCTTCATTGAGCGCCACTTTCATGCCGCGACCACCGCCGCCAGCTGTGGCTTTGATGATGACAGGGTAACCCATTTCGGCAGCCGCTTTTTTCGCAGAAGCGACATCAGGCACGCCACCGTCAGATCCAGGCACAATGGGAATACCCAAGATTTGTGCGGTTTCTTTGGCGGTAATTTTGTCACCCATTTGGCGGATGTGTTCGGCAGAGGGGCCAATGAACGTCAAGCCGTGATCTTCGACGATTTGAACAAAGGCTGCATTTTCAGACAGAAAGCCGTAACCAGGGTGAATCGCTTGAGCGCCAGTGATTTCACACGCGGCGATGATCGCAGGGAAGCTCAAGTATGAATCAGTGGACGAATTTGGACCAATGCACACAGCTTCGTCAGCCATGCGCACGTGCATTGCATCGGCATCGGCTGTTGAGTGAACTGCGACGGATTTGATGCCCATTTCACGACAAGCGCGGATCACGCGAAGCGCGATTTCACCGCGGTTGGCAATGAGAATTTTATCGAACATGTGGGCGCCCACCTATTCGATGATCATCAAAGGAGCACCAAATTCGACTGGCGTTCCGTCATCCACAAGCACACGTTTCACTGTGCCGGATTTTGGCGCAGGGATATGGTTCATGGTTTTCATAGCTTCAATGATCATCAGGGTTTGACCCTCAGTGACCTGATCGCCGATTTTCACGAAAGGCGCAGAGCCCGGTTCGGCGGATAGGTAGGCTGTGCCAACCATTGGGGAGGGCACTGCGTTTGGATCGTTTGATGGATCCGCTGCTGCTGCAGGTGTTGCTAATGGTGCGGCGGCAGGCGCTGCAGCTGCAACGGGGGCTGCGGCAACAGATTGGACAATTTGCTGAACTGGAAGCTGGCGGCTGACGCGGACATTCAGACTGTCACTGTCGCCGTATTCACGCATCACTTCAAGTTCTGTGAGATCATTCGCAGTGAGCAATTCTGCCAGTGCTTGAATGAATTTTACATCGGAATCGTTTGTCTTGGTCATGTTACTTAACCCAATCTAGCCGCTTGTATCGCGGATTGTTTCTCAGCGTTGCCCGCTTATACGGCAGCGGGCTTTGGGTGAAAACCCTTTAATTCTTGTTCGTTCGCGATCAAAGTTTGGGCATTTTGCTCATGTCTTGGACGAATTTGTGATGGTGGGCCGTCAAATCGAGGTGCTTAGGAAAAACATTTATTTTACCACTTGATAAAAAAAGTGAATGTGGCACGTTGATCGCAGGATTTAAATGCGATGGAGCCAAAGATGCAAAGCAGGGAACGACACAGCGGTATTGTGGCAGGCAGGCTGACCACAGATGCCCTTGCCGAAAATTTCACCGACCTTCACGAGCCTTTGGCCGATCATGAGGCGCAAGTCGCCGCCGACAGGTGCTATTTTTGTTATGACGCGCCCTGTATGACGGCCTGTCCGACCTCTATTGATATCCCTATGTTTATTCGACAAATCGTCACCGGCACGCCAAAAGCGGCTGCCAAAACGATTTTTGATCAAAATATTTTAGGCGGTATGTGCGCGCGGGTTTGCCCTACGGAAACTCTGTGCGAAGAAGTTTGCGTGCGCGAAATCGCCGAAGGCAAGCCGGTCGAAATCGGCCGTTTGCAGCGTTACGCTACCGACACGTTGATGGCTGAGACCGCACATCCTTATACGCGTGGTGAAGCGACTGGAAAAACCGTTGCGGTTGTCGGGGCAGGGCCAGCAGGTTTGTCAGCGGCACACCGTTTGGCGATGTTGGGCCATGATGTGACCTTGTTTGATTCACGCGAAAAACTGGGTGGTCTGAACGAATTTGGTATCGCGAGCTACAAATCCACCGACGATTTCGCTCAAAAAGAAGTCGATTGGCTGTTGTCTATTGGTGGCATTCAAGTTCAATCGGGTCAAAAGCTTGGTAAAGACATCACGCTGGACGGATTGAAATCCGACTTTAATGCGGTGTTTCTGTCCATCGGACTTGGGGGTGTGAACAACCTGCGTGCTGACGGGGTTGACCTTGACGGCGTAGATGACGCAGTCGATTTCATCGCGAAATTGCGCCAGTCTGACGATCTGTCGACGCTGCCAATCGGACGCAATGTCGTCGTGATCGGTGGCGGTATGACGGCCGTTGATGCGGCTGTGCAAGCCAAGCTTTTGGGCGCGCAAAACGTGACGATGGCCTACCGGCGCGGCAAAGACCGCATGGGAGCGTCCGAATATGAGCAAGATTTGGCGACGTCAAAAGGGGTTAACATCTTGTATGACGCGCAGCCATCAGCGGTTTTGGGCGAAGGGTCCTGTTCTGAGGTTGTGTTCGAATACACCGCTGAAGTGGACGGCTCGCTCAAAGGCACAGGCGAAATGGTTCATATCGTGGCCGATCAAGTATTGGTGGCTATTGGTCAGACCTTGCTTGGCGCACCTGAGGGTTTGACAATCGAAGGCGGTAAGATCGCGGTCGATGTCTTTGGTAAAACCACGGTTGAAAATGTCTGGGCTGGCGGCGATTGCGCCTCTGGCGGGGATGATTTGACAGTGACCGCCGTTGCCGAAGGACGTGATGCGGCGATGGATATTCATGCAGTTTTGATGGGCGAGGGCTAAATCATGGCAGATCTTACAAGCGAATTTTGCGGCATTAAATCGCCCAACCCATTTTGGTTGGCCTCAGCGCCGCCCACAGACAAAGAATACAACGTGCGCCGCGCTTTTGAAGCGGGCTGGGGCGGTGTCGTTTGGAAAACACTCGGCGAAGCAGGCCCGCCCGTGGTCAATGTCAACGGGCCGCGGTATGGCGCGATATATGGCGCGGATCGCCGTCTTTTGGGGCTTAACAACATCGAGTTGATCACGGATCGGCCGTTGGAGGTGAACCTTGCGGAAATGACGCGGGTGAAAAAGGATTATCCTGATCGCGCATTGATTGCTTCTGTGATGGTGCCTTGCGACGAGAAAAGTTGGAAAGATATCCTGCCGCGTATCGCGGAAACAGGCTGTGACGGATTCGAGCTGAATTTTGGCTGTCCGCATGGGATGGCAGAACGTGGCATGGGTTCGGCGGTTGGCCAAGTCCCTGAGTACATCGAGATGGTGACGCGCTGGTGTAAAGAAGCGACGGGTCTGCCGATCATCGTTAAACTGACGCCAAATATCAGCAACATTTTGCTGCCAGCGGAGGCGGCGAAACGGGGCGGAGCGGATGCTGTGTCTTTGATCAACACGATCAATTCGATCTCCAGCGTTAATCTTGATAGCTTTAGTCCTGAGCCTATGATCGACGGTAAGGGCACTCATGGTGGCTATTGTGGCCCTGCGGTCAAACCGATTGCGATGAATATGGTCGCAGAGATTGCGCGCAATCCTGAAACCCGTGATTTGCCGATCTCTGGCATTGGCGGGGTGACCACATGGCGCGATGCGGCTGAGTTCTTGGCGCTCGGCGCGGGCAACGTTCAGGTGTGTACGGCAGTGATGACCTATGGGTTTAAAGTTGTTGAGGAAATGATCTCTGGCCTGTCCGAATATTTGGACAGCAAGGGCATGACTTCGGTGGCTGAGCTGTCTGGAAAAGCTGTGCCCAATGTGACCGATTGGCAGTATTTGAACCTCAACCACGTGACCAAGGCCGTGATAGACCAAGATGAATGCATCTCATGTGGTCGCTGTTATGCGGCCTGTGAAGACACGTCGCACCAAGCGATTTCCATGACAGCTGATCGCGTGTTTGAAGTTATGGATGACGAATGTGTTGCCTGTAACCTGTGCGTCAATGTCTGCCCGATCGAGGGCTGCATTACCATGAAAACGCTGCAACCTGGCGATTTGGATGAGCGGACAGGCAAGATTGTATCATCAGAGGCCAGCGATTGGACCAAACATCCAAACAATCCGTCGTTCGTCGCAGCTGAATAACATCTATCGCGTAGGCGAGATCAACGCATAGATTTCGAGTTGGCGCACAGAATACCCCCGTACTTTAGAGTGCGGGGGTCTTACGTTTAAGTTTTTGTATTAAAATGATTTTTTATATGTGCAGGCAATTCTTGCCTTTTCGCTGCATTTGAAATGCACAGTGCCCCAAATGGGAAACTGGTCAAGTTTAAGACAGATCTGTAGCGTTAGGTTTGCTATAGGGTGTCTGTGGTGTGGCTGCGGGCCCTGAATAGGCAGCCTCGCGATCTGAAGTTTCAGTTTGAACCGAGACTTGCGGGGCTTTGACCGTTACTGTCGGTGCAGGTTGTGTTTCCGCCTTTGGCGCGTCGTCACGCAAATCACGTCGGGCCGTAGGCGATATCGCAACGGTGCCTTGCGATCCAGAATCGCTGTTGGTCGTGTTCATCTGAGGGGCCGGCGCAATGGCGGCGGCGTCAGAGGCCTGAGCGCGTTCGGCTTCGACACGCGCGATGACATTGCGCAGATCGCTTTCGACCTCAAGCAAGCTTGCTTGAAAGGCTGGTGTCGGACCTGTCAATGTATCGACATCAAAGCGTGGCTTCTGTGTGTATGTGTCGCGCGGATCAGAAGGCGCGTAAGCGCCCGCAGTGTCGCGGTTCAATTCAGAGGTGTCGAAGCTGTCGCCGTTCTGGCCAGGGAGATTGCTCCCTTTGTTAAATGTGGCCGAAGTGTCATCCGCAATTGCGGCGACTTCCGGCACTGTTTGCCCTAGATTTTGAGGAGGAGATCTAAGTGAAACCCCTCCGCCACCGAAAGCTGGCACGCCAAACATGTCGGACATGCTGAACTCCTTATGTTAGGAGCCCCCACACACATATGTATAAAGAATTAAACTTGCCAATGGGTTAACGTCCACAGTTTTTTAAACTGCTGGTTAATGCTCGATTATACTAACGTGTCGGGCGTGAGCACTTGACGAAACATTCGATTCAAAAAGACACGCGCATCGTCAAAATGAGACGCGCCATCCGTTTCAATGATTTTACAGACCTGCGCGTCAAAATCTGCGTAATGTTGGGTGGTCGCCCAAATTGAGAAAATAAGGTGATAAGGATCGATTTTGGCAATACGTCCGGCCTCTGACCAACCTCGAATGACCTTCGATTTTTCATCAACAAGAGATTTCAATTCGCCTTCGATCTGATCTGCGATATTGGGTGCGCCTTGAACAATTTCGTTGGCAAATAGACGGCTTTCACGGGGGAATTCGCGGGCCATGTCAAGTTTGCGTAAAACATAGGCAAGTATTTCTTCAACCGGATTCCCTTGCGGATCTAACTTGTGCAAAGGGTCAAGCCAATTGGCCATAAGACGTTCGAGCAAGGCGCGGTGAATCGAGACTTTTGACGGAAAATAATACAATAAGTTTGGCTTAGATAGGCCGGATTCAAGGGCTATTTGATCCAGTGTCGCGCCGCGAAATCCGTGCCGAGAAAACACATCCAAAGCTGCCTCAAGTATGGTTTCATGGTTCTTTTTTTGGATTCTTGTCCGCGGTATCTTGCCTGGCATAGGGTGCCGATTCCTTTTTTACGCGTCTCGCCGTTCAGTACAGCTACAGCGTTGCTGAAAAAAACGCCATTCCCAAGCTGATATTACCCTAAAAAGTGGAAATTTTTTGGCGGCGTGGTTTTAAGGTGCGTGACTGTCCTTGACCCGTGTTGGCGCGCTGTTAACGTAGCCTTGACCATTTGGTCAAAGTGGAGCAACGCACGTGAACGCATGCGCTTAAAAGCTATTGCAATGCGCAGCAGGCGCGCGCTCTATTGGATGACAACGAGGTACACTATGGCTATGGACGGCAACACACGCCCAAACGACTTATCGGCTTTTTGGATGCCGTTCACATCGAACAGGCAGTTTAAAAAACAACCTAGAATGTTCGTGTCTGCAGATCGTATGCATTATACGACAGATGACGGCCGTCAGGTGTTGGATGGAACAGCTGGGCTTTGGTGCTGCAACGCGGGTCACAATCGGCCGAAGATTGTTGAAGCGGTGCAAAAGCAAGTCGCTGAACTTGATTACGCGCCAGCGTTTCAGATGGGTCACCCAAAGGCGTTTGAGCTGGCGACGAAACTGGTTGAACTGGCGCCAGCGCCGTTTGAACATGCGTTTTTCACCAACTCTGGCTCTGAATCTGTTGAGACTGCGTTGAAAATTGCCTTGGCCTATCATCGCGCCAAAGGGCAGGGCGAACGTACCCGTTTGATTGGCCGCGAACGCGGCTATCACGGGGTGAATTTCGGCGGTATTTCTGTTGGCGGTATTGTCACCAACCGCAAGATGTTTGGCACGCTTTTGGCTGGGGTTGATCATTTGCCGCACACCCATTTGCCAGAGCAAAACGCCTTTACCAAAGGCCAACCCGAACACGGCGCCTATTTGGCCGACGAGCTTGAGCGCATCGTAACACTGCACGGTGCCGAGACTATCGCCGCGGTGATTGTCGAGCCTATGGCGGGGTCTACGGGGGTTTTGCTGCCACCAAAAGGCTATCTGCAACGCCTGCGCGAGATTTGTACCAAACACGGTATTTTACTTATTTTTGATGAAGTTATCACAGGGTTTGGACGCCTTGGATCAAGCTTTGCCGCCGAACATTACGGGGTTATGCCGGATTTGATCACCACGGCCAAAGGGCTGACCAACGGTGTGATTCCTATGGGGGCGGTTTTGGCCACGGCTGAAATTCATGATGCCTTTATGCAAGGCCCCGAACATATGATCGAACTGTTCCATGGCTATACCTATTCGGGCAACCCGATGGCTGCTGCCGCAGGTCTTGCGACGTTAGAGACCTATGCAGAAGAAGACTTGTTTGCCCGTGCCGCTGGTCTTGAGGGCTATTGGCAAGATGCGTTGCACAGCCTGAAAGGTTTGCCGCATGTGATCGATATTCGCGGCATGGGTCTAATCGGCGCGATTGAGCTTGAACCCATCGCAGGCGAACCCACTAAGCGCGCATTCAACGCGTTTTTGAAATGCTATGACAAAGGCGTTCTCGTTCGCACGACGGGTGATATCATTGCCCTGTCGCCGCCTTTGATCATTGAAAAAGAACACATCGACACGCTGATCGGGACCATTGCCGATGTGCTCAAAACGCTAGACTGACAGGTTGAGTGACCCCGTTTGGGGTCACTCAAACATCATAACCAAAAGCGCAGGTGCGCCGACCATGAGACCCGTGATGATTGCGATGGATGTTGTGAGACCTTTGAACATGATGTCCTCCATTGGTTGTGTCATACTGAAGTAGAACGATCGACAGCAGTGTCGAGAACAAAAAACGCCGCAGCCTATTTGGGCGTTTCAAGACCAAAAATTGGAGAAAAAAGATGAGCAGTTCAGTAGATAAAAGCAACATGCGGATCGATGGGACGCGTCTTTGGGACTCTTTGATGGATATGGCCAAAATCGGCCCAGGCATTGCAGGCGGCAACAACCGCCAAACGCTGACTGATGAAGACGCCGAAGGGCGCGCCTTGTTCCAATCATGGTGCGAGGCCGCGGGTATGACCATGGGCGTTGATACCATGGGCAATATGTTTGCGACACGTGCGGGCACAGATCCTGATGCTTTGCCGGTTTACATGGGATCGCACCTTGATACGCAGCCCACAGGTGGCAAATATGACGGTATCCTCGGTGTGCTTGGCGGGCTTGAGGCTGTGCGCACGATGAATGATCTTGGCCTGAAAACCAAACATCCCATCGTAATCGCCAACTGGACGAATGAAGAAGGCACACGGTTCGCCCCTGCGATGCTGGCCTCGGGTGTTTTTGCCGGCAAGCATACGCAAGATTGGGCTTACGATCGTGTGGATGCCGAGGGCAAAAGCTTTGGCGATGAATTGAAACGCATTGGTTGGGTCGGCTCCGAACAAGTGGGCGCGCGTAAAATGCACGCCATGTTTGAGCTGCACATTGAACAAGGGCCGATTTTGGAAGCCGAGGGCAAAGACATCGGCGTGGTCACCCACGGGCAGGGCTTGCGCTGGATCGAATGTACCGTGACTGGCAAAGAAAGCCACACAGGGTCTACTCCGATGCCCATGCGCAAAAACGCAGGACGCGGATTGGCGCGGATCACCGAGCTGGTCCACGAGATCGCGATGAAACACCAACCCAATTCTGTGGGCGCTATCGGCCATGTGGATGTCTACCCCAATTCGCGTAACATCATTCCGGGCAAAGTGGTGTTTACCATCGACTTCCGTTCGCATTTGCAAGACGTGATTGATGCGATGCTGGAAGAGTTCTACGAGAAAGCGCCCAAACTTTGCGAAGAGATCGGCGTGTCGCTAGAAACCGAAATCGTCGGCCAATTCAATCCGCCTGCCTTTGATGAGGCCTGCGTGACAGCCGTGCGCAACGCTGCCGAAACACTCGGTTACAGCCATATGGATATCGTTTCAGGTGCGGGTCATGATGCCTGCTGGATCAATGACTTATACCCAACGTCGATGATCATGTGTCCTTGTGTGGATGGACTTAGCCACAACGAAGCCGAAGAAATCAGCCTTGAGTGGGCCGCCGCTGGTGCAGATGTGCTGTTGCATGCGGTTTTGGCAACGGCTGAGATCGTCGAATAGTAATTGAATATAGAAAAAGCAGGCGCGCAAAATACGACGCACCGCATTTCAAAACGGGAGACTAATATGACTAAAGTGATCAAAAACGGTACCATCGTCACCGCCGACCTGACCTATGTGGCGGACGTGAAAATCGATGACGGCAAGATTGTCGAGATCGGCCCTGACCTATCGGGCGATGAGGTGATTGATGCAGCGGGATGTTATATCATGCCCGGTGGCATTGATCCGCATACGCACCTTGAAATGCCGTTCATGGGCACCCATTCGGCAGATGATTTTGCCTCTGGCACCCGCGCGGCGCTTGCAGGCGGCACAACTATGGTGGTTGATTTTTGCCTACCAAGCCCCGGTGAAAGCCTGCTGGATGCGCTGAAGGTTTGGGACAATAAATCTGCCCAAGCTTCATGTGATTACTCGTTCCACATGGCGATCACATGGTGGGGCGAGCAGGTGTTCGAGGACATGAAGGTCATCACCGAAGAAAAAGGCATCAACACTTTCAAACACTTCCTTGCCTATAAAGGCGCGTTGATGGTGAATGACGACGAACTTTACGGCTCGTTCAAACGCTGCGCAGAACTGGGCGCGACGCCGCTTGTGCATGCGGAAAACGGCGATGTGATTGCGGAACTCACCGCGCAATTGCTGGAACAAGGCAACACAGGCCCCGAAGGCCACGCCTATTCACGTCCCCCACAGGTCGAAGGTGAGGCCACAAATCGCGCGATCATGATCGCCGATATGGCCGGCGCACCTTTGTATGTGGTGCACACCTCTTGCGAAGAAGCCCATGAGGCCATTCGCCGTGCTAAAATGCAAGGCAAACGCGTTTGGGGCGAACCCTTGGTGCAGCATCTTGTGCTGGATGAGTCTGAGTATTTTCACGAGGACTGGGACCACGCCGCCCGCCGCGTGATGTCACCGCCGTTCCGCAATAAGCAGCACCAAGACAGCCTTTGGGCCGGTCTGGCCTCGGGCACTTTGTCTTGTGTGGCGACCGATCACTGCGCCTTTACCACAGACCAAAAACGCAATGGCATCGGTGATTTCTCGAAAATCCCCAATGGCACAGGCGGTCTTGAGGATCGCTTGCCGGTTTTGTGGACCAAAGGCGTCAATACAGGTCGCATCACCATGAATGAATTCGTGGCGGTGACCTCGACCAATATCGCGAAAATCCTCAACTGTTACCCACAAAAAGGCGCTGTTCTTGTGGGCTCTGACGCCGACCTGATCGTTTGGGATCCGAAAATCAGCAAAACCATCACGGCAGATGCGCAAGTCTCAGCGATTGATTACAATGTTTTTGAAGGCATCGAGGTCACAGGCCTGCCGCGCTACGTTTTGACTCGTGGCTATGTCGCTGTTGATAAAGGCGAATTGAAAGCCATCGAGGGCCACGGTGAATTCGTTGCCCGCGACGCCAATGCAACTGTGAATGCCGCGCTGTCGAAATGGAAAGACCTCACAGCCCCGCGTCCAGTAGAGCGCACGGGTATTCCAGCAACAGGCGTTTAAAACAAGGGATGGCCGTAGCTGCGGCCATCGCCATGACAGGGACACATAATGGAACTTGCGCCAAGCAGGTCCAGAAAGACCAACTATGACTTCGCCAGTGATTGATGTGTCCGGTGTGGACCTTACCTTTCAAACCAACGACGGTCCGATCCATGCGCTCAAAGATGTGAATCTTGAGATCGACAAAGGGGATTTCGTGTCCTTCATTGGCCCGTCTGGCTGTGGCAAGACCACCCTTTTGCGCTGTATTGCAGGGTTGGAAACGCCCAGCGGTGGCGATTTAACCGTGAATGGATTGTCACCAGAAGAGGCGCGCAAAGCGCGATCATACGGTTATGTGTTTCAGGCCGCAGGATTGTACCCTTGGCGAACGATTGGTGGAAATGTGAAACTTCCGCTTGAAATTATGGGGTTTTCTAAGGCTGAACAGGCAGAGCGTGTTCGAAAAGTGCTGGAGCTTGTGGATCTTACTGGCTTTGAAAAAAAGTATCCTTGGCAATTGTC
Organism: Pacificibacter sp. AS14; assembly: GCF_038899935.1. Lineage (NCBI taxonomy): Bacteria > Pseudomonadati > Pseudomonadota > Alphaproteobacteria > Rhodobacterales > Roseobacteraceae > Pacificibacter > Pacificibacter sp. AS14. Next base: position 4,262 of record NZ_JBBMQI010000022.1, on the reverse strand, counting down.
TGGCGGGATGCAGCAACGCGCATCGATCGCGCGGGCACTGGCTTTTGATGCGGACATCTTGTTGATGGACGAACCTTTCGGGGCGCTTGATGAGATCGTGCGCGACCATTTAAACGAACAAGTTTTAAAGCTTTGGGCTCGCACCGAAAAGACCATCGCTTTCGTGACGCATTCCATTCCCGAAGCCGTGTATCTGAGCACCAAAATCGTTGTCATGTCGCCGCGTCCAGGGCGGATCACAGATATTATCGACAGTCCTTTGCCCAAAGATCGGCCTTTGAATATCCGTGACAGCGCAGAGTTCATTCAAATCGCCCATCGGGTACGTGACGGGTTGCGCGCGGGGCATGACGAATGATTCCTGGCAAACCTTCCACTTTTAGGTATTCGGTTTTGCCTGTGCTGACCGTCGTCGCCGTTTTGGTGGTGGTTTGGTACGCGTCAGCAATTAAGATGAATTCGACATGGACCTATGATCAGGCCGCTCGGGCGGGCACAGAGCCAAGTTTTTCCGAGGTCGTGAAAGACACCATGCAGCAAGATAGACCGCTGCTGCCGGTGCCGCATCAAGTGATCGCCGAACTTTGGGACACCACGGTTGAAAAGAAAATCACTTCGAAACGATCTATGATCTATCAAGGGTCAATCACTTTAAAAACAACGCTTTGGGGCTTTGCCTTAGGCGTCGTTGTTGGCATCGCCATGGCGGCGCTGATTGTGCTAAGCCGCGTGGGACGCCTGAGCTTGATGCCTTGGGCGATCATTTCGCAGACCATTCCGATTGTGGCTTTGGCACCGATCATTGTAGTGCTGAGCAACGCCATCGGGGCAGGGTCTCTGCTGGTGCCGAAAGCAATCATCGCCGCCTATCTGAGCTTTTTCCCCGTAATGGTTAGCATGGTCAAAGGGCTAACAAGTCCGGATCATATGCAGCTGGATTTGTTGCGCACATATGGCGCAAAGCGGTCTGCCGTGTTTTGGAAATTGCGGGTTCCTGCATCCATGCCGTACTTTTTTGCCTCATTGAAAGTCAGCATTGCCGCAGCTTTTGTTGGGGCTGTTGTGGGCGAGTTGTCCACCAGCGCGATTTCTGGCCTTGGGGCACGTATGTTGATTGGGTCACAATTTGGCGAACCTATGATCATGTGGGCCGCTTTGTTTGCCGCCGCAATTTTGGCAGCCGTGTTGATTTTCACTGTCGGTGCGATTGAGAAAATCCTGCGCCGCGCCATGGGAGGGCAGCCTGTATGACCCGTGCTGATACGCGATTTGAACGCATTGGATATCCTGTGGGGTTTGGTCTGTTGGTTTTGTTGTTGTGGGAAGTTGTGGTGTGGATGTTTGATATTTCACCTGCGCTTTTGCCGCCACCTTCGGCTATCGGAGTCGCCATTTTGGGATCGCTTCCGATCTTATGGGGTGACTGGGTGCAAACCGTTGTGAAAGGCGCGTTGAACGGGCTTTGGATGGGCAGTTTTGCAGGCATCGCTGTAGCCTTGGTGATCGATCGTTTCGCATTTCTCAAGCGCGGATTATTGCCTGTGGCCAATTTTTTTGCCGCATTGCCTATTGTGGGTTTGGCGCCCATTATGGTGATGTGGTTTGGGTTTGATTGGCATTCTAAGGCCGCCGTTGTGGCAATCATGGTGTTCTTTCCGATGTTGGTGAACACGCTTGGTGGGCTTGCCTCAACTGATACGATGCAACGAGATTTGATGCGCACCTATGCGGCGGGGCATGTCGCCACGCTTGTGAAATTGCGCGTGCCGGCGGCGATGCCGTTTATGTTCAACGGTCTGAAAATTGCTGTCACTTTGGCGCTGATTGGGGCGATTGTTGCTGAATATTTTGGCTCTCCGATCCGTGGGATGGGGTTCCGCATCACGACTGAAATGGGGCGCTTGGCAACGGACATGGTTTGGGCCGAAATCACGATATCGGCTTTAACGGGCACGGCGCTTTATGGGCTCGTGGCCTTGATTGAAAAGAGGGCGACCTTTTGGCATCCCTCGCAACGCGGGTAACCGCATGAATATTGCACAAGGAAAACCTTGGCAATTCAACAACTTGGAGGTTGTATTATGAAGAAAATACTTTTGAGCGCGACAGCGCTGGCGGCAATGACAACGGGTGCTTTTGCGACTGACGATGTGACGCTTCAATTGAAATGGGTCACGCAGGCGCAGTTCGCGGGCTACTATGTGGCGCTTGAAAAAGGCTTGTATGAAGCCGAAGATCTGAACGTAACGATAAAGCCTGGTGGCCCTGATGTGGCACCTGTGCAAGTGTTGCTTGGCGGCGGCGCTGATGTGATGGTTGACTGGATGCCATCTGCCTTGGCCGCACGTGAAAACGGAGCGCCTGTGGTGAATATCGCGCAGCCTTTCAAGTCATCTGGCATGATGCTGACCTGTCTTAAAGAAAGCGGTATCGAGACCCCTGAAGATTTCGCCGACAAAACACTGGGTGTTTGGTTCTACGGCAATGAATACCCGTTCCTAAGCTGGATGGGCAAACTTGGCTTGGCCACTGACGGATCGACGGGCGGCGTGACCGTTCTCAAGCAAGGTTTTAACGTTGATCCATTGTTGCAAAAACAAGCGGCTTGTATTTCAACTATGACCTACAACGAATACGGTCAGGTTCTTGATGCAGGTATTTCAGCCGATGATTTGATTACATTTAAGTATGAAGATCAAGGTGTTGCGACGCTTGAAGACGGCCTTTACGTTTTGGAAGACAGCCTGACAGATGATGCGTTCAAAGACAAAATGGCGCGTTTTGTCAAAGCCTCCATGGCGGGTTGGACTTGGGCTGCTGAGAATCCAGAAGAAGCTGCTGAGATCGTTCTTGAGTACGACGAAACCGGCGCACAGTCTGAGGCACACCAGATCCGTATGATGGGCGAAGTGGCCAAATTGATCGAGGGTTCCACTGGCGCACTTGAAATGGCTGACTATGACCGCACCGTCGCATCCTTGTTGTCTGGCGGGTCTGATCCTGTGATTACCACGGCACCAACAGGCGCTTACACAACTGACATCACCGATATGATGATGAAATAAGCGCGGGTCGTGAACATTTTGAGAGGCCTCAAGCTTTGCTTGGGGCCTTTTTTGCGTTGAGTTTAAAGCAATTGCGCGGGGCCTATTTGACGCGTCTGTGCGCCGCATCGCTGTTTGAACCTCGCGAGATCATGAGCGCGCTTGGGATCGATAGTGCCAAGATCAAGGCGCGTTACGCCGAGTTTTTGCAGCCGCTTGATGGCGTCCCACAGGATCAGGTTATGGGCGTTTAACATGCGCCCATCAGGGCCGTTTTGGCCCATGTGATAGCTGGCGGAATTGCCATGTCGTATGAACAACATTTGTGCGTCACTGGCTGTCAAAAGCAGCAAGGACTTTGGTGCAACGTCTTGAATAGATAATGTGAATTCGGGTGGGAGGCCACGATACCGACCTTGGGATTGTCGTTGTTTTTCGACCTGCAAAAGTGGTGTCAGGGCGGCTGGCGTCGCAGTGATCTGGACCACTTTCAATCGTGTTCCTTCGGCCTTTTTCAACGCATTGCGCCATTTGGCATGCTGAGCGGCGCGCAGGTCTTGCAAATCTAGGCTTAGATCCAATTCGCAGATTTTTGGTGTGGGAGAGAACGACAGACGTCGTAATTTTGTGTCAGGGGACATCAGTTTTAACGAGGCAGTTTTTAGGGTCGCACGAACAGAGTGCAGCACCTCGCATGAGAGACTGTTTTGCAAAAATACAGGCCCTCGGCTTATCAAAGAGACTTCGATACCCTTGATTTTGCGCTGCACGATTTGGGCGATGGCGACAGGTTCACCTTGGTGCACGACTGCTAAACGTAAAACATCCCGACCAATGCGCGTGACTGCATCGCCGTACAGCCAGCGTTGTTGCAAAGGGGCCTGGGCCTTATTTGCGAGGCGTTCCCACGGCTTAGGGTCTGTGATGATCATCGTTTCCATGACGCCAAATTGCGCCTTAAGGGACGAACTTTTGGTTAACAGAACCCTTTAGTTGGTTAAAAACACAGACCTCCATTGTCGTATGGATAGGACTTCCAATTGAACGGTATTGATGTCTTACGAAAAAGGCCGCGCGCTCAGTTGAGAACACACGGCCTTTCATGTTTAGGGGGAGGCTGCTTTAAGCGTTATAAATCGATCCATTGATGAGGTCTTCGACGACGGCGGGTTCGGCGAGTGTTGAGATGTCGCCCATTGTGCTGGTGTCGTTTTCGGC
>NZ_JBBMQI010000021.1:0-64233 GCF_038899935.1 Pacificibacter sp. AS14 | reverse complement strand
AGCGGGTGTAGCTCAGGGGTAGAGCATAACCTTGCCAAGGTTAGGGTCGAGCGTTCGAATCGCTTCACCCGCTCCAAAAAACGAACAAAAATAAGGTCGCCTTCGGGCGGCCTTTTTTGTTGTTTAAACTCAATTGAGTAACTGAAAAGTAGACTTCAGGTAGCCGGAATTAAACATACAGCTCACGGCCATTTTTCGGGGCATCCGGGCCAGGATCGCTGCGCCTGCAATAAAGTGCTTCTAAGGCTACCAAACGAGACCCACCTTCGAATCTTTTACGTTTTGACTTATCACGGTGCTGCAAAGCCGTCCCTTTGGTCAGCTCTTCACAGATTGCGACCAAATCACTGACAGGGGTTTCTGTACCCAAAACGCAGCGCAGGCTGGCAAGGCGCGCAAACATGTCGCCTTGAATCGTCGGCGCACGCGCTGACACCAAAACCGACACAATGTGAGGCTGATGAAACTGCGCCAAGAGCGCCGTCGACAAACAGCTGTGCCCATCCACAAGGAAATCAAACAAAAGCAAATCAAATCGATCTTCGCGCAATTGTTGTTCGGCACTGTCGATACTGCGCGCACGGCGGACATGATGGCCTCGCGCCCCGAAGGCGGCCTGCCAACGTGTCGTGGTTTCTATATCACCATGCATAATGAGCAGTCTCAACGGCGCTCTCCACTTCCAATCCTTCAGGCCTATTGGACCAAAAGTTGCTTAACTTAGTCTTAATTTCGGAAAGTATTTGTTAGACCTGAGGGGAAGTTCGCCAAGGACTTTATTCTCTAACGGACCTTTCGCCTTAAAACAGTGCGCTCAACAAGGATCAAAATAGGGACCCAAGCGCCCCAAGCCGTGACATTATAGGTTTGCACGACAGTCCAGCCAGAGATCATCAATGGAAGCATGATCAAGCGCAACATCACGGCCGCGAATGTCAAAGTTGCAGAGCGGATCATCCATCGCTGATGAGTTTGAATGTCCCCTGCCCGCGCGGCCATAACCGCTTTTACGGTGAACCCAATCCACAAAACAGCAAGCACGGCAAAGCCTGCGCGCGCAAACAAAGTGGCCTGCGAGCTTGGCAGCATCACAAGCGAAGCGAAGCCCGCGATGACGATGGACATGACGTAGATGCGCCCCACCAATCTATGCAATCCACGTCTGCGCGTCCGCAGCTTTGGCATGAATTGCAATGGCATCAACAACAATGCAAGCGGCGCGAACAGGATATGAGCGTAAAGGGCGAACTGTGTGTCCGGCAGATAATGCGCCAGATGCGGCATGGTCACGGACACAGGGCCGCGCTGTCCGGCAAAGGACGCCAGCGCCACAAGAACACACAGGGTCCATAAGATTGGTTTGGTATATTTTGGAAGGGTCATTGGCGGTCTTTCTTTGGAGTCACAGATTAAGGTCAATTGGCTAATGGGTCAAACTTGACAGTGTCAAGTTGTGGATACGCGACAAAGCTTGACACTGTCAAGTGTCTCGTAAATACATGCGTAAAGGAAAACCCATGACCGACGCACCCGAAGCCAAATCCGACAAAAATCCACACCACCATGGCAACTTGCGCGAAGTTTTGATCGACGCAGGCCTTGCGATTTTGGCTGATGAAGGCTTGAGTGCACTCACCTTGCGCAAAGCAGCAGCCCGCGCAGGTGTCTCACACGCCGCCCCTGCCCATCACTTTGACGGCAAAACGGGGCTTTTGGCAGCCATCGCCACACGCGGGTTTGCGACATTCACCACCTACATGAAACAAGACAGATACATCCACGGCACCGAACCACACGACCAAATTCGTGGTATCGGTGATGGGTATCTGCGGTTCGCATCCGATCAAGAGGCGCTATTTCGGTTGATTTTCAACACGGATTTCAAATCGCAATGCGATGATCCAGATCTCAAACAGGCCAGCAAAGCCGCCTACAATGAGTTGGCTGACGTGTGCGCCTTGTTCGAGCCCTCGCCTTTGGGGACAGGCGTCAACGAGATGGCGATTTGGTCTTTGGTGCATGGTTATGCGGGGCTGCGCGCCTTCAATAAATCCATACATCCAGAGACCGGAGATACGATTCCCTTCGAGGCGCTTTTGCCACCAATGCAGCCACGCCTGCCCTAAGCCCTGCAACAGCGCTTGGCCTAAGACCAATTGCGGCCTATAAACGCCTCAAATCACAGATTGAGGCCCCCCATGCGCACAGCGACCATTACCCGCGACACCGCCGAGACCAAGATCAGCGTCGAGATCAATCTCGATGGCACTGGCACCTATGACAATCAAACCGGCGTTGGTTTTTTTGACCACATGCTGGATCAATTGTCGCGCCACTCTTTGATCGACATGACCATTCGCGCGGATGGTGACACCCATATCGATGATCACCACACCGTCGAAGATGTGGGGATCGCGATTGGTCAGGCTTTGACCAAAGCTGTGGGCGATAAGAAGGGCATGAACCGCTACGGTCACTTCGCGCTTGCGATGGATGACACCCAAGTGGCCACGGCGCTGGACCTGTCTGCGCGACCATTTTTGGTGTGGAATGTTGACTTCCCCACCGCGAAAATAGGCACCTTTGACACCGAGCTTGTGCGCGAGTTTTTCCAAGCGCTAAGCACCCATGGTGGGATTTCGTTGCACATCGACAAAGTGCACGGGTTCAACAGCCACCATATCGCTGAGGCCGCGTTCAAATCTGTGGCCAAAGCTTTGCGCATGGCGGTGGAACTTGACCCGCGGATGGCGAATTCATTGCCGTCCACCAAAGGCATGCTTTAAACCAAAGCCCTGAATTCGCGAAAGCAGGTCCGCCTGCCCTTGCACCCTTTTCCCTATTTTGACTTGAGACCTTCATGCTCACAGCACTTGTAGACTACGACAGCGGCAATCTTCATTCTGCACAAAAAGCGTTCGAGCGCATGGCGCGCGAAACAGATGCAGGCGAAGTCGTCGTTACATCCGATCCTGATGTGGTGGCACGCGCCGACCGCATCGTTTTGCCAGGGGATGGTGCCTTTCCCGCCTGCAAAGCACATTTGTTTGATCACACAGGCCTGTTCGAGGCGATTGAACAGCAGGTCAACCAAAACGCGGTGCCTTTTATGGGCATTTGCATTGGCATGCAGATGATGGCCACAACGGGCCATGAATACACCGAGACTTCTGGCTTTGACTGGGTCGGCGGCGATGTGGTGCATATCGATCCGGCGGACAAGGCCCTGAAAGTGCCCCATATGGGCTGGAACGATCTGATCATCGATGCGCCCCACCCTGTTTTGGATGGCATTGCATCAGGCGAACACGCTTATTTCGTGCACTCCTATCACGTGCGTGTGGCCAATCCTGCACATCGTTTGGCACATGTGGATTACGCAGGCGACATCACGGCCATCATCGGACGTGACAATATGATCGGCTGTCAGTTTCACCCTGAAAAAAGCCAAGCCGCAGGCCTGCGCATCATCGCCAACTTCTTGGCATGGAAGCCGTAACCCCCATGCAAGAGGTTTTGGATCACATCAACGCAACGATCGGACAAAACCCTGATCGCGGCAAAACGGCCAGCTACATTCCTGATTTGGCCAATGTGGACCTAAACCAATTTGGCATCGCGGTGTGTTTGGCTGATGGGCGCGAATTTCACGCTGGCGATGCGCTGACGCCCTTTTCAAGCCAATCGGTTTCCAAAGTCTTTGCAGTAGCTTTGGCTTTGGGCAAAGTTGGCGATGGCCTTTGGTCCCGTGTGGGGCGCGAACCGTCCGGCTTGGCCTTTGACAGCATCATGTTACTTGAGCGTGAAAATGGCCGCCCGCGCAACCCGTTCATCAACGCAGGCGCGATTGTCACCACCGACACCTACCTTGCGGGTTCTACCCCGAAAGAAGCCTTGGGTGGGTTGTTGCGCTTTGTGCGCGATGCGGCCGAAGACAGCGACATTCACATCAACGACGCGGTGGCGCGCGGCGAAATGGAAACAGCGGACCGCAATTTCGCGCTGGCCTATTACATGAAATCCCATGGCAATCTCAGCCATGATCCGCAGCTGACCATGGGCACCTATTGCCATCAATGCGCCATCGATATGTCTTGCGTACAATTGGCCCGTGCGGGACGTTTTTTGCTGGGCGGTGTCAAAGGTCTTGGCCCCCGCCTTGTCAGCAAAACCCGCGCACGTCGCATCCAAGCCCTGATGATGACCTGCGGGCATTATGATGGCTCTGGCGATTTCGCGTTTCGTGTAGGCCTGCCAGGCAAATCTGGCGTCGGCGGCGGCATTTTGGCCATTGCGCCGGGCAAAGCCTCTATCGCTGTGTGGTCGCCCGGATTGAACAGCTACGGTAATTCAAAACTGGGCACTGAGGCGATGGAAGCCTTGGCCAAAGCGCAAGATTGGTCTGTGTTCAACTAGGCCGCTCTAGCGTTTTTCTTCGCTAAGCAGCTATAGGGCCTTTAGCTCACAGCACATCTTTGCAATTCGCGTCCATTCATGCCAAAGGACACCAACAGATTTATGAAAGGGCCTCTGCCATGATCCTCTACCCAGCGATTGACCTCAAAGACGGCAATGCCGTGCGCCTGTACAAAGGCGAAATGGATCAAGCCACGGTGTTCAACGACAACCCAGCCGCCCAAGCGCTTGAGTTCGTGAACGCGGGCTGTGAATGGCTGCATTTGGTCGATCTCAATGGTGCTTTTGCGGGCGAACCCGTGAATGCGGCCCCTGTCGAAGAAATCCTCAAACAGTGCAAAGTGCCAGCCCAACTTGGTGGTGGCATCCGTGATATGGCGACGATTGAACGCTGGTTGTCCAAAGGCTTGCAGCGCGTGATCCTTGGCACTGTCGCGGTTGAGAACCCAGACCTGGTCCGCGAAGCCGCACGGGCGTTTCCCGGTCACGTGGCTGTGGGCATCGATGCGCGCAACGGCATGGTCGCGACCAAAGGCTGGGCCGAGGAAACCAACGTCAATGTCACGGACTTGGCAAAATCTTTTGAAGACGCAGGCGTTTCCGCCATCATCTACACCGACATCAACCGCGACGGCGCGATGCAAGGCCCGAATGTCGAAGCCACGGCAGCGCTTGGCAATGCGGTGTCTATCCCTGTGATTGCCTCTGGTGGCGTGTCGTCCTTGGACGATCTGCGCGCGCTCAAATCCTGCGGCGCGCCGCTTAACGGCGCCATTTCGGGCCGCGCATTGTATGATGGTGCGATTGATCTGGGCGAGGCTTTGAAGGTGCTGCGCGGTTAAATCACCGCGAAGCGCTCGTTTTTAAAGGCGTCTCTTACGTCTCATGCGGCGGTTGTTTTATTGAACAGCCGCTGCAGTCAATTTACCCAAAGCACCCTGCATCATCGCCACGTAAGGCGCATCTGCTGGAATGTTCAAACCGGCCAGCGTGTCTTTTGGATCTTCATAGGTCAAGAAAACCTCACCTGCGGCGTTCTCATAAGCCAAAGCTTTGAGCGGTAAATATAAGCCTGCCAGTTGATCGGCCTGCATCGCGGGCGCACCCAGCTTTGGATTACCGAAAATCAGTAATTCTGTGTCCGCCAATTCCGCACCAATGCCAGCCGCTCCGGCCCCATGATCAATACGCACAAACACCGTTGCACCAGCATTTTTAACAGCGGTTTCAAGCGCATCCAAGGTCTCTGATACGGATTTATTGCTTTGCACCGAGATCAAGTCTGCGGCCGCAGGAAGGGCGGCGGAGGTCGCCAGAGCCGTCGCGATCGAGGCGAAAAGAATTCGAAATTTCATATCTGTTCTCCTGAACATCATTAACCTCGCCACTTCAGCGGATCGCTCGCAGTTTGCCTAATCACGTTTTCGTCATGGCGCAGATTGCGGCCAGAAACCGTCCTAAAGCTTACGCGTCAACGCGTCTCATTGAATGGTCATCGCAGTCATGATTGTTTGCCTCATATACTTTACAAAGGCTTTCAAATGACAAAAATCACCACGCCACCGCATCCCAAACACGCTAAAGTTTGGAACCACGTTATCGACGGAGATTTCATTGACAATTACTCTGTTGCCTCTTCTTTAAGCCCCAAAGACGCCGTAAAAATCGGTCTGACGATGCCCAAATGGATCACGGCGCTTATGACGCTGCGCAATGCCATCGTGGGGCCTTTGGGCTTGAAAACCGATGAGCTCGGCGAAGGTCAGGACAGACTTTTTCCCATCACCTATGAAGACGCGGATCAACTGATCCTTGGCGCCGACGACAGTCACCTCAACTTTCGTATTTCGATTGTGCGCAGCGACGGCCGTATCCACATGGCCACTTGGGTCCACCGCAACAACACCTTGGGACGCATTTATTTAGCGGTAATTATGCCGTTTCATAAGTTGATTGTACGCAATTGCGTAAACCGCATTGCAAGCCACAAAGGCACCGCGCCAATTGCATCGCAAGCCGTAGCCAAGTAAAGACAGGGCAACACCGCTTATATTCGGATTTGTCCCATGCTCAAAACCCGCATCATCCCCTGTCTTGACGTCGCCGAAGGCCGCACGGTCAAAGGCGTCAATTTCGTTGACCTGATCGACGCGGGCGACCCTGTGGAGCAGGCGATTGCCTATAACGCGGCCGGCGCGGATGAGCTGTGTTTTCTCGATATCAAAGCCACCCATGAAAATCGCGGCACCATGTTTGATCTGGCGACTCGCACGGCTGAGCAATGCTTTATGCCGCTCACAATAGGTGGTGGCGTGCGCAAGCCTGACGATGTGCGCGATTTGCTGCTCGCGGGGGCTGACAAAGTCTCGTTCAACTCTGCCGCCGTGGCCGACCCCGATGTGATTGCACGCTCTGCCGATCGCTTTGGGTCGCAATGTATCGTCTGCGCGATTGATGCGAAAACCATAGGCACCGATGAGCACGGCGAACCAAACAAATGGGGCATTTTCACCCACGGCGGACGCAAAGCGGCGCTTGATAAAGATGGAAACCCGATTGATGCGGTGGAATTTGCCAAAATGATCGCCGCCAAAGGCGCAGGTGAAATCTTGCTTACATCCATGGATCGCGACGGCACGCGTGCTGGATTCAACCTCAAAATGACCCGCGCCATTGCCGATGCGGTGCATGTGCCGGTGATTGCTTCTGGCGGTGTCGGCAACTTGGATCACTTGGTCGAAGGTGTCACCGAAGGGCATGCCTCTGCGGTTTTGGCTGCGAGCATTTTCCACTTTGGCGATTACACCATCCTTGAGGCCAAAGAATACATGGCCTCCAAAGGCATTCCGATGCGGCTTAACTAGGGAATTATTAAATGACACATGCCATTGAACGCCTTGCGGCCACCATCGAAGAACGCAAGTCCTCCCCTGCCGACGCCTCTTGGACAGCCAAGCTTCTCGCCAAAGGGGCAGACAAATGCGCCGAGAAATTCGGCGAGGAAAGCATCGAGGCGATCATCGCCTGCGCCAAGAATGACCGTGAGAATTTGAAATACGAGGCCGCTGATGTGATTTATCACCTCGGCATCATGCTGGCCGCGCGCGACATTACATTAGGTGAGGTGATGGACGAACTTGATCGCCGTGCTGGCGTGTCTGGCATCGCTGAGAAAGCTGCCCGCAAACCTTAAACCTGTTTTATGAGACGTGATCCATGCCCCTGAATTTTGTCGCCAAACCCACTGATTTCGACATGTATAAAGGCAGCAAAGAGGTTTTACGCGCGCGCAGTTCTTGGCTGTATCGCTTGCGGTTTGTGTGGTTTCCGATTTGCGCTCTCGGCCCACTTGCAGCCATGTATTTTTTGCCAAACGGCCTGCCGATGTGGATGACAAACATCACACCCATTTTGGCGATGATGAGTCTGATGTTGTTCATGTGGGTGATGCTGCAAAAGCGCATTGCGCGCAATCACTCCATTAAAAACGCGAAGTCTTTTGTGACGCCTACGGCCTATACCCTTGATGAAAAAGGCTTTACCCAAGAAAGCGCGGTCGAGCTGCACCGTGTGCGCTGGGACGCGTTTATCGCTGCACAAAACACATCTCAAGGCATTGCGCTTTTAATTGCCGATGCCCAATTCGTTACCATCCCCAAAACCGCGTTCGAGTCCAAAGAGGCGCAAGCGAAAACATTAGTTACGATTCAAGACTGGATCAAAGCCGCCAAGGTTTAGCGTGCCGTAAGCCTAGCCGATCAAAGGCTCAGCTTGTGAAAGGCAAAAGGCCAAGACGCGGAATTTCAATGTTCGGACAGCGATCCATCACCACTTCAGCCCCTTGCGCACGGCCCAGGGCGGCAGCTTTGTCATTGATGATATCAAGCTGCATCCAGATCGTTTTAAGACCGCGCAAATGCTCCAGTGCCTCTTCGACAACCGGTAAAACATCTTCAGACCTTCTGAAGATATCTACCATATCAACCGGTTCAGTGATTTCGCGCAAAGTGGCCACGCATGTTTGTCCAAACAGCTCTTTGCCCGCCTGCCCCGGATTGACGGGAATCACCTTATATCCGTGAGCCGTCAAAAAATTGCCCACGCGGTTTGACGCCCGCTCAGGTCGCGGCGAAGCTCCGACCATCACGATCACACGTGTCGAGGTTAGGATACGTGCAACGTCGGGGTCACTCAGACGATCTACATAGCTCATAAGATAAAGATAGCGCTGCTTTTGAAAAAAACACCAGTGTTTTGCGCAAAAAAAGCCCGAGCCAGGGGAGAGGCTCGGGCAAAGTGTGGAACGAGGGACAATGGAGCAACGCGCGGGTTCCAATACGCGTCTCGTGTTATACAGTTAGGTCTCAAAGGGTCTTATGGAAGAGCGTGTAATATATTTGTGAACACACTGTTAACACGCGTGATCAATAGACTGTTTCGAAATTCAACACTTATTGCGCGCTCAATGCCGGCCAGTTGGCTTCAGCCAAGGCGATGTTGGCATCCGTGTCTTCCAACCAAATGGTGCGCACTGTTTTATTAAAGTTCAGGTACAGCTTGCCGTTGTGAATGGTCCAAGCCTCTGGGTCACCGTCTGCCAGACCACCCTTGGCAGCTGCATAAGCGCAATATCCGCCAAATTCTGGTGCATAGGCTGTTGGATCGGCGACGAATTTGTCTTTGTTCTCAACAGATGAAAAATGCCAGACCTCACCAGCCCATTCAGCTGCATGGGCCGCATCGCCTTGCACATAGGCGTTTTCAGTAAAATAAGCGACGGGATCAGCACCACGAATAGCGACACCATCTTTGGTGTAAATTTTCATCGAGGCGGTATCACCAGCAAAGCTGGCGAATGGGGCCAAAACGGCACCCGCAACGGGGACAATGGCAAGAGAGAGCAGAGAACGACGTGTGATCATGGTGATTTCCTTTTGTGTCTGACAAAAGGATGAGGGTTGGGGAACCCAAAGAGAAGCCCCCCAACGCAAGCGTGACTGCGCGTTATCGAACGTCAGTCAACGTCACGGATTTAACGTTTGGACGCGGAATACAGTGCAACAGCAGCGGCATTTGACACATTGAGCGAGCCAAAGTCGCGTTTGTAGGGAATTTTCACCAACACATCACAGGTCTCTTTGGTTTTTTGACGCAAACCTGGCCCTTCAGCCCCCATCACAAGTGCGACAGGTCGCCCCGACAAGTCCGCCAAGGCATCATCCAACTCGACCTCAGCCGTACCGTCTAAGCCCAAACAAACGAAACCCATGTTTTGCAATTCGGTCATGGTGTCCGACAAGTTGCGCACCCGCAGGTAAGGCTGACGTTCCAGCGCACCGGACGCGGTTTTCGCCAAAGCGCCGGTTTCAGGTGTCGCGTGGCGCGCAGTGGCAATCACGGCTTCGGCCCCGAACACTTCGGCAGAGCGCAAAATCGCGCCCACGTTATGCGGGTCAGTCACTTGATCAAGCAAGACAACCGTTGGCACGCCCTCGCCTGCGCCCAGACAAATCTCTTCGACGGAACCCCAAGCCAAAGGTTTGACTTCCAAAGCTGCACCTTGGTGTACAGATTGGGCATCAATCGGCACGTCAAATTTGCGCGGCTCGACAATTTCGGGATCCATACCAGATTTGTCGATGTCTTCGGCCAATCTGTCATAGGCGTTTTTGGTCACAACCAGCTTAAGCTTTTCACGATCAGGGTTGCGCAAAGCATCGCGCACCGCGTGCAATCCAAAGAGCCAAACCGTTGTTGCGGCGGCTTTGCGTTTGTGTTGCTCTTTTTCGACGACCCATTGGGGTTTTTTCATGACCAGATATCCCGTTTTTGCCTGCGTCCCTTCCTTGCCTTGCTGTTTGTTGAGATACAAGCAATTTTCCTGTTGACGCCCCCCCACTCCACTTGTATCCACCCCGCACACAACGGTGCTAACGCACCCGAGTGGGCGACGGGCTGCAAGGTGCGGCAGCGGATTGTAACTCCGCCGGGGAGACCCACGCCTGGTTCGATTCCAGGGTCGCCCACCACTTATCCCCCTCTAAAATTTAAGAGATTCCTTTGGGACATTGGTGGCCCTTATTACGGGGGTTTGCGCATATCGTGCGGATGCGCTCAGCTGACTTGCTCAATTAATTTGTACAGCAGCACGCGCATAAGTGGCGGCTTCAACCGTCTCATCGCCGAACGTCACCCTCACATTGATGGCTTCAATCGTCTGCGGCGCAAATGGCACCAAAATCGCATCCAGCCTTTCGACCTTTAGCGCGTTGGGTCTTTAGCGCGGTGGGTTGCGCCTCATCAATGTAGCAAGATTCAGCAACAAATTCGATCATCTCGCCGCCGTTGACTGCATAGTTGACTGCATATTCGATTTGGGAATGCCACAAGGCCACGCCAAAAGGTTGCTAAAGTACAAAAGATCACGCCCCTCATACAATCTAACCGCAATACAATTTACTTTGATCGCCTATAAAATAGGCTTCACTTCCGCGGTGGTTGTAAAGTTCGCACCAAAAGCAGGCGAAATCGTTGTGGACGCCAATGCGATAGGCAAAAAACGTGTCATGAAAATCATCTTTTACACAAGGTGCATTTGTCGTCTTTCGATCACGGGCAAATCAGCCTATAGTTAAAGTAATTGTGGTCCTGATCAGAGAGATGATAGACACAGTATGCTAGGTACGTCTAAAAAGCCGAATTCATTCAATATTGTTGTGATAGGCCAAAACGGGCGCCTCATGTATGAAGCTCTTTTGTTCGCCGCATCATTGCGACAAAACGATCCTGATTTTAAAGGACGTTTGTTTATTGCAGAACCGCAACCCGGCCCCAGTTGGAACGGAGATCCGCGAATCCGTCACACGGATTTGCTGTCAGCGCTCGCTCGTCTAGGTGCTGAAATTTTGCCATTCGAGACCGTGCATTTCGGACAGTCTTACCCTTATGGCAACAAAATCGAAGCGCTCAAAGCCTTGCCCGAAGGCGAGCCTTTCGTGTTTTTCGACACAGACACTTTGATCACAGGCCCTGTGTCCGGCGTGCCGTTTGATTTTGACCGTCCTTGCGCCTCTCTCAAAGCAGAAGGCACTTGGCCGGAGATCGAACTTTACGGTCCGGGGTATGGCGAAATTTGGAAATCGCTTTACGACAAATTCGGGTTGGAATTTGAATCGACACTCGATTTGAACCAGCCAGATGAGTATTGGAAACGCTACATGTATTTCAATGCGGGCTTTTTCTTTTACAAATGCCCGAAACTCTTTGGCGAACGCTTTACCCAATATGCGACAGAAATCTTAGCCGATCCGCCCACAGAAGCCATGCTGCAAAGTTTCGATCCCTGGTTGGACCAAGTTGCCTTGCCGCTGGTGATTCATTCTTTTGGCGGCGAACGCTGCACGCTGCCTGAGAACACGCTAGATGGTGCGCTATCGTGCCATTACCGCACATTCCCGCTTTTGTTCGCCCGAGAAAGCGACGATGTGGTCACCAAACTGCGCCAAGCGTCTGAGCCCAACTGGATCAAGAAAGTGCTCAAAGAATATGAGCCCATCAAACGTATTGTCTATCAAAACAAAGGCGATAGAATTCGCGACATGTTTGACCGCGAAAACCTGCCCCGCCGCGAAAAGATGATCCGCAACCGTATTAAAAAAGCCAATATGTGGATGCGATAATCTAAATTTGCGTACGGTGCCTGTAAGTGCCATCTATCCGCGACAAACCGCCAAGTGACAAAGTTCAGTTTTTCTTTGATTGCGCGGGGTCTTAAGGTAGCTGTTGTACAGCACAGTCACCGGCCGCATCTTGCGCGGCAAAAGCAGGTTACGCGAAGAGTATGAAGCCGAATTTCGCTCTAAATTTCACCCATACGGGCATCACGTTGTTGCATCGCGCCTCCAGCGGATGGCATGCCATGGGCGAAGTGTCGTTGGAAGACCCCGAGTTGCACGCCACTTTGGCGCGCCTGAGAAGCACTGCGACCGCAATTTCGGCCGCTGGGCTGTCCACAAAATTGGTCATTCCCAACAGCCAAATTCTGTATCGCACCATTCCAGACGCTGGACGGAACAAATCCAAGCGCAAAAAAATCATCGAAGACGCGCTGATTGGCGCGACCCCTTATGCGTTGGATGAGCTGGTCTATGATTGGAACGTTGCAGGTGATGACATACAAATCGCTGTGGTTGCGCGCGAGACTTTGGAAGAAGCCGAAGGATTTGCCCGTCAGCATCGTTTTAATCCGCTATGTTTTGTGGCCATCCCCGAAGACGGAACCTTTGATGCTGAACCATTCTTTGGCCGAGCTAAAACCGCGGACGCGCTGATCGGGAAGGGCACGAAAATCGACCGTGACCCGATGGCTATTCAAGTTTTGACCTCCCATCGCATGACGCAATCAAGGGCCACCCCTGTATTGACAGCTGCCATCGCAGATGACCATTCGTCCACCGATGAGGTCGTAAGCGCATTAGAGACTGAGACTGAGACTGAGACTGAGACTGAGACTGAGACTGAGACCAGTGTGACAACTGGCATAAGTGTCAACACACGATCACGGAGGGGGGACGTCGATCAAGACTCGCCCGCAAAAGTTGAGCCCAATCCAGAACCTCAAGACTTAATGCCAGACAATATCGTCGACACAACGCCCAGAACAGATGAAGGCACGAGTGCAATCATTGGGGACGTCGATGAGACAGACACCTTAACAGCAAAAAGCGACCCCAACGCGCCGAATCCTGAAGACATCGCGCCCATCACAGAGAACGCGGATGACACTTCACATCATGCCGATGCCGATGCCGATGCCGATGCCGATGCCGATGCCGATGCCGATGCCGATGCCGATGCCGATGCCGATGCCGATGAACCAAAGCCAGCGCCTCTCCGTTCGAGCAAGCAAAAAAACGCAGCAAATACGAAAGGCATCGACACAGATCCGCGCGCAATCGCGGCCGGCGAAGACTTGAACAATGTCATCGCACCAAAGCCAGACAGCACAGCTACAGATGCCCTAAACCCTGACACGGTGCCCCCTGCAGGGTTTCAATCGATGCGCGCCTCTTTGGCGGCAACACAACCCGATGATGCGCCAGATGCGTCGGTCTCACGTTTGTCAAAAGCCCCCTCACGCGTTTTATCGACTGTCGCCCCACCACCAGAGATTAGCGTGCCAAGCCTACGCGTCACAGACAAAAGCATTCCAAATGACGACGGCGCGCCGATGGCTGAGGCAATCGATGATGCACCGCTCAAACCTCGGGGCGGCAGCTCGGGCGGTATTTTGCGAGCGCAAAAAGGCGAAGACGTCAAACCCAACAAGTCTGCGCCGCTTCCCGAACCGCCAGCGATGCCAGCCCTCACCGCGCGCCGCGTCGAAACCATACCGGCAACACCAGAAAAACAACGTTTCCAGATCGGCGCCCCCGGAACGGCCAAGCGCGAAGATCGCGCTGGCTTAGATACGGCGGTTACTCTCGAGACTGCCCCCAAACCTACAACCGCTGCCTTGCGTACAAAACTGGCGCAAGGCGGCACAACTGCGATGGCCACGCTGCAAGCCCGCAACACAAAGAAAGCAGCGCAGGCGCAGGCCAAAATGGAAACCAAGATGGCGCTGGACAGTACGTCTGCCCCCCTTGAGGACCTCAGCATTGAGACTGACACTGGCCCCAAACCTCTGTCGGACAGCGCGGCAGGCCTTTTGATCACCGAGGGCGCAAGTGCGCCAAAATTCAACGTTTTTGGCGCGCGCAAAACCGCACCAAAACCCAAACGCGTTTTTCTTGGGATCGCGCTCACGGTTGGACTTTTGCTTTTTATGGCGCTTGTGGCACTATGGGGGTCTTTGAGTACGTCAGACATCTCCGCCCCGGTCATAGACGCCACGCAGATTGAAACCACCTCGCAGATTGCACCGAGTTTAGCCCCAAACCCGGATGAAACAGATCTGCTGCAAGAGCTTGAGACGTCTGTTCGGACCGATACAAACAAAGATGATGTTGTGGATTTGGCGTTTGAGCCCCCATTGCCGTCAGCGGATGAACCTGTTGATTTGGAGGAGATCGCACGACAATATGTAGCCACCGGGGTCTGGCCATTGGCACCAGACAGCGGTTCAATCGTCGAAGAAGATAACACTTCAGATCTATATATTGCCTCAATTGATCCAAAAATTCTGTCGCAAGACGCGGTGGCATTGCCCGATGCCCAGCCTCATCAAATCGACGCACAACCCAGCGCAACAGCGGGGCCAGCCCCAGCAGGCACCACCTATAACTTTGATGAACGTGGGCTGGTGCGTGCGACACCCGAAGGGGCGATCACCCCGTCAGGTGTGACGGTGTTCGCGGGCACGCCACCAACCGCACCAGCCGTCAGCCCAAGAGGTCGCGACGCGGCCCCCACTGATACAGCAAGCACCGAAAGCGCTTCAGCACGTGCTCTTTTGGAAGGACTTTCCCCGCGTTTTCGCCCTGAAGGCTTGATTGAGCGCAGTGAACAGGCAAATTTGGGCGGGTTGACGCGCGCCCAGCTTGGTGCGTTTCGTCCCAAAGTAAGACCACAATCGGCGCAACAAAGCGCACAATCGGACGCTGAAGCCGAAGGGGCCACCGCCCCTTCACCCACTGCCCCTATCGTTACAGCTTCACTTCTCCCCGCGCCGCGACCACAAAACATTGCTAAGCTTGTAGAAACCGCCCGTGCGGCTGAGGCCGCAGCCCAAGCTGCAACTGGGGCCGCTGGCGCAACAAGTGACAATGCCTCAGCCTCACGCGTGACTGCGGCCATCCCCGCGACCCCAATCCCCAACAACCCGACTGCGGCCACAGTTGCACGCGCAGCAACAGTCAAAGACGCGATCAACCTGCGCAAAGTCAACCTGATAGGCGTCTACGGGTCCAGTTCAGATCGACGCGCCTTGATCCGTTTGCCGTCGGGGCGTTTGGCCAAAGTCAAAGTCGGCGACCGTGTCGATGGGGGCCGCGTTCAATCCATTTCGAACAGCTCGCTGGTTTACGTCAAAGGCAGTAAGTCCATCACTCTCAAAGTGGGTGTGTAAACCCATCACTTTCAAAGTGGGCGTGTAAACCCTCTGCGGATTTACGCGGCCTTTTTTATGCACTGTGTTTTTGCCGTTTCGACATTTGCAATTGTCGCAAAACATCATTGCTGCGCTCCCTTGAAACATTAGGGTATATGAAACCTGCGACGCAGTAGGGTGAGCGTAACCTCGCGCCCCGATCACAAAGGACATTTCTAAGATGCTCGGTATTCTGACACCGTTTTTCATCTACCTTAGCGCAATTGTAATCGCGGTGCCTTTGGCCCGGCGTCTGGGCCTGGGGTCAGTCTTAGGATATTTACTTGCAGGGATCATAATCGGGCCGATTTTAGGTCTGATTCAGCACGACGAGAGTGAAGACTTGATGCATTTCGCTGAATTTGGCGTGGTGATGATGCTGTTTCTCATCGGGTTAGAGCTGGACCCCCGCGCGCTTTGGGAAATGCGACATAAATTGCTTGGACTTGGCGGTTTGCAAATATTCTTAACTTTGGGCGCTGTCGCTGGAGCTGCGATATTGATGGGTCTTGCGTGGCAAACGGCTGTGGCAGTTGGAATGATCCTATCTTTGTCCTCTACAGCGGTCGTCTTGCAGACATTGTCGGAAAAGAAACTAATGCAAACCGGTGGTGGCCGCGCATCGTTTTCGGTGTTGCTAACGCAAGATATAGCAGTCATTCCGATGATTGCCATTTTGCCGCTTTTGGCCGTCGGCAGTCTTTTGTCGATCAACCCTGACGGATCTATTTCGCGCGGCGCGCAAACGGTGGCCCATGACGATTTGACTTGGGTTCAAACCTTGCCAGCTTGGGGGGTGACCTTAGCCACTTTGGGCGCTGTCGCGTTGATCATTTTCGCTGGCGTTTATCTGACACGGCCCTTTTTCAGGTTTATCCATGCGGCAAACCTGCGCGAACTTTATACGGCAGTGTCTTTGTTCATCGTGGTTGGAATCGCCCTGTTGATGAGTTCTGTCGGCCTATCACCTGCTCTTGGCACCTTTTTGGCTGGCGTGGTTTTGGCCAACACCGAGTTTCGTCACGAATTGGAAAGCTCGATTGAGCCTTTCAAAGGTCTTTTGCTGGGTCTGTTTTTCATCGCCGTGGGCGCAGGTATAAACTTTACGATCCTGTTCCGTGATCCTTTTGAAATCATTGCATTAACAATTGGGTTAATGCTGCTCAAGGGTGCGATTTTGCTGTTAATCGGACGTCTATTTTCGCTGCGCACCCGCGGACAATGGCTACTTGCGCTGTCCTTGGCGCAAGCCGGTGAGTTTGGCATGGTTTTGACCACGTTCTCGTTGCAGCAAGGGGTGTTGGAGCTTTGGTTGGGCGAGCGTTTGTTGTTGATTATCGCATTATCGCTGTTGTTTACGCCCCTGTTTTTCATGTTTCAAGATTATCTACGCGCGCGCATTTCTGCCAAGATGGAAGACAATCAGAAACATGACGAAATCGATGACAAACAGAAAATCATCATCGCTGGGATTGGCCGCTTTGGCCAAATCGTCAACCGTTTGGTACGGGCCTCGGGGTTTGAAACAACTGTGATCGATCATGACCTTAAGGTCATTCAAGTGATGCGAAAGTTTGGTATCAAAGGTTTTTTTGGCGACCCAACGCGCCCAGATTTGCTGCATGCTGCGGGACTTGAGAACGCGAAAATCTTGGTCGTGGCGGTGGACGATACGAGTGCAGCGCTCAAACTGGTGGAATTTGCCCGCAAAGCCAATCCAGATATTATCATCATCGCCCGTGCCCGTGACCGCATGCATGTCTATGAGCTTTACAAGGCGGGGGCCGACAAAATCGTGCGTGAGATGTTTGACTCGTCACTGCGCGCTGGTCGCTATGTCTTAGAAGAAATGGGGCTGTCGGAATTTGATGCCGCTGAGAGCGAACAAGCTTATTATCAACATGATCGTCGCGCGATGCGCGAACTGGCGGAGCTTTGGCAACCAGGCAAGCCGTTGTCAGAAAACCCCGCTTATATCGAAAGATCAAAAGCCTTGGAAATCGATTTGGAAGCCGCCCTTTTGGCCCAATTGCAACAAGGGCGCGACACAGAAACCAAGTCTTCCTAACGTGTGTGGAGCACAGCGTACATCATAGGTTTCTGTCGCTATGCTATTCCTCAGACACACCCGCTTCAGCGAAAGTTGCCATGCCAGAATGACAAGCCACAGCCGCTTTGATTAAAGGCAAGGCCAGTGCGGCCCCTGAGCCTTCGCCAAGGCGCAAACCAAAGTCGATCATAGCCTCTTTGCCCAATGCAGCCAGCAAACGCCCGTGACCCGATTCCGCTGATGTGTGCCCCGCGATACAATGATCGAGCGCGCCAGATTGTGCCTGTTCCAAAGTCGCAGCAGCCGCACAACAGATGAACCCATCCAAGATTACCGGAATGCGCAAATCACGCGCGCGCGCAATCGCGCCCGCCATCGCCGCAAGTTCACGCCCGCCCAAAGCGGCCAAAACCTGTAGTGCACCTAAGTCACCAAACTTGGCCACGCCTTTGGCAACCACGTTCTGCTTAATCTTAAGGCCCGCGTCATCCACACCAGTGCCGCGCCCTGTCCAATCAGACGCCGCGCCGCCAAACAGCGCGTTGCAAATCGCAGCCGCAGAGGTGGTATTGCCAATGCCCATCTCGCCCACAACCAACAGGTCTGTGGTATCGGACACGGCGTTCCAGCCAACGGCCAAAGCAGCAACACAATCGGCCTCGGACATGGCAGGCTGAACGGTGAAATCATGAGTCGGACGGTCCAGTTCAATCGCATGCACAGACATCGCAGCGCCTGCGTTTTTCGACAGTTGATTGATCGCAGCCCCACCATGTTCAAAGTTGATCACCATCTGCGCGGTCACTTCTGTGGGAAATGCGGACACGCCCTGCGCCGTTACGCCGTGATTGCCTGCGAAAATAATCACTTGAGGGGCTTCAATTGTGGGGCGCGCATCCCCCCGCCAAGACGCATACCAAATCGCGATGTCTTCTAAGCGTCCCAAAGACCCTGCGGGTTTGGTCAAGGTGCTATTGCGATCGGCGGCACCTGCTTTGCTTTGTACATCCGCTTGCGGGGCTGCGGCCAAAATCGCCTGAAAAGCGTTGAGAGTGGTGAAACGCATGGGACGGCTCCGTCATTGTCTTTAAGGTGCGGTTTGTCTATCTGCTTGAGCGACGCGATTATAGAACAAACTTGCCGCAGGGAGCATATTAGCCCATGACGTCCACCGCTTTTCGTCCCCAATTGGGTGATATCAAAACCGCATTCGCCCTGTTGACCCGACTGCCCGTCAAAGCCAGTTTTGAGCGCACAGCCGAGGCCACATGGGCTTTCCCACTTGTGGGAGCTGTTGTTGGGCTCATCACTTTGACCATTGCCTTGCTGTCAGACTGGATTGGTTTGGGCCTTGGCGTCTCAACCGGTTTGGCCATCGCGGGCGCTGTGTTCATCACCGGCGCCATGCATGAAGATGGGATCGCCGACAGTGCGGATGGGCTTTGGGGTGGCTGGACCCCTGCGCGTCGTTTGGAAATCATGCGTGACAGCCATATCGGCACTTATGGTGTTCTAGCGTTAATCATGGTGATGTTGCTGCGGTTTTCTGCCATCTCAGTCGTGATGAACAACTTGCATTTGGGCACTTTGGTCGCCGCTGCAGTGCTGTCGCGCGCGGCTATGCCCTTTGTCATGACATTACTGCCCAATGCCCGCGATGATGGCTTGTCGGTGCAAACTGGCCGCCCCAGTGGCACCTCAGCTGCTATCGGCGCTGTGATCGCTCTTGCTTTGGCTTGGCTGAGTATCGGTTTTGTGCCGATGGTCTGTGCCGCTAGCGCTTGCGGTCTGGTGATCGTGGCAGTGATGAAAATCGCCACAGCAAAAATCGGTGGTCAAACAGGTGATATTTTGGGAGCGACGCAAATTCTATGCGAGCTTTGCGTGCTGGCGATCTGTACGACACTTTAAATGCGCCAGCCCGCAAAAGAAAACCGCCGCAAGATCAAGTCTTGCGGCGGTTTTAAATTTGTAAGCTGCGGGTTGTTTAAGCCGCGGCAGGTGCGCGTGAGACCAAAACGTCCGTAATTGTCTTGCCAGCTTCGACTTCATCCGTGTTGGCCACAGCTGCCACTTCGCGTGTCAAACGCTCAAGGGCTGCTTCATACAACTGACGCTCAGAGTATGACTGTTCGCGCTGATCGTCTGTGCGGTGCAAATCGCGCACCACTTCGGCGATGGCGATCAGGTCACCTGAGTTGATCTTTTGCTCGTATTCTTGCGCGCGGCGCGACCACATAGCCCGTTTGACTTTGGCTTTGCCTTTGAGCGTTTTCATAGCGTGCGCCACGACGTCAGGCGACGACAAAGAGCGCATGCCCACTTCGTCAGCTTTGTGCGTTGGAACGCGCAGTGTCATTTTGTCTTTTTCAAACGCGATGACGAAAAGTTCGAGAGATATCCCAGCGATTTCTTGCTCTTCGATAGAGACGACTTTGCCGACGCCATGCGACGGGTAAACAACGAAATCATTGGGGCTGTAATCTGGTCTATTGGTCTTGCTCATAGTCAATCTGGTTCCTCAAAGAACAGGTATTAAAGACCTTCGACTTCACGCTGCTTTGCCATGACTGTAGGCAAGACGATCTGACCTTGGGGTCAAATTTGACGCGAAAAACTCAAGCCCCAGTCAAACGATGCTTGTGGGGTTTGAGATCGATATGTCCTGATGTTGTTGGTCTATCATACCAAAAAACCGCGCCATTTAAAAGCTTCGCATTAGCATAGCAGCAAGTTTCGGCCTGTTTTCAAGGCGATAAAGAGAAAAAATGCGGCTAATTGTGAAGATTTCGCAAAATTAAAGCCCCCGCATGTAACACATAGCGAGGGCCTTCAATGTGATATGATTCGCACTAAAGGCGCGGGCCAAAAACACCTGAACTTAAGGCGTTGTATCATCCGCCTTCGCCGGGCGCTTCAGAGAAGTCGGTTTCAAGTTTGTTCTCTTGACCGTCTTTGTCTTCATAGCCAGGCATTGGGTCTTTTTTCGACAAGATCACAGGCCAAGCCTCGGAATATTTGCGGTTGAATTCAACCCATTTTTCCATAGCAGGCTCGGTGTCAGGGCGGATCGCGTCAGCCGGACATTCAGGTTCACAAACACCACAGTCGATGCATTCATCGGGGTGAATGACCAACATGTTTTCACCCTCGTAGAAACAGTCCACCGGACAAACTTCTACACAGTCAGTGTACTTACAAGAAATGCAGTTATCGATCACGACGTAGGTCATTGCGGCTCATCCAGAAATTCAAGTTCGGCCTTTGCTAACGCCCATTGCCAAATCATTCAAGCATCTCGAAACATATCTTTTGGGGAAAGAAGACCAGTGCGACGATCTTTCTTAGTTGGACGACCTTTTCCCTCAAATTTAGGCGATTGTGGAACGAATTCCTTTGTCTCGGGAACAGGCGTAAGATCCTCATACAGCATCTGCGCTTCAGGTGCGGGCCCACGTCGCGTGCCGCAGGCGATCACGCGCACGGTTTTGATCTCTTTGGCTTGGGTAAAGACGAGCACGTCCCCTGCCCCGATTGCCACAGACGGCTTTGCCACTTTGTTGGAATTCAATCGCACGTTCCCACCACTGACGACCTTGGTCGCAAGCGAGCGGGTTTTGAAAAAGCGGGCATACCATAGCCACTTATCGAGGCGTATCGTGTCCCGCTTTTCCAAGGTTTAGGTCTTGTCTTTCAAACCCATCAACGCGGCTGCGAAGGGGTTGTCAGGATCAATCGCTTTTTCTTTACGCGCAGGACGCGCGGAGAAAGACTGCGGCTTGTTGCCAGTTTTAGCACCATCGCGGCCACCATCACGGTTTGGTTTGCCACCGTCGCGACGGGGTTTGCCTTTGCCTTGTGGACGACCTTTGCCTTTGGCTTCACCGTCTTGACGGTTGTCTTGACGACCTTCTTGGCGGCCCTCTTGACGACGTGGCCCACGGTTTGCACCGCGATTGCCACCCCATTTGAAGGTGTAGAAGACTTCCATGTCTACAGGCGCCGCATCCGCAGCGGGTGCTGCTTCAACTTCGGCCTCATCTGTAGGTGCGTCTTCGGCTTTTGCCTCTTCTGCAGGTGCTTCAACAGCCGCCTCGCTAGGCTTTTCAGGGGCAGCTTTGACTTTGACCCGTTCGCCTTTTTCAGCAGCATAGCCAAGACCCGTCATCAGATCAGAGAATTGCTCAAGTGTCATGCCCGTGATCGACAACATGTCAGGGTTGGCTTCAAATCCAGCGCGGCTGTCTTTGGTGCGCAGCAAATCTGCCAAGCGTTCCAACATATCGATGCGAATCGCGCGCGCGCCAGCCAAACGGTAGCCAGACATCGCGTAATAACCTTCGGGCGCATGTACAGCAGCCGGAATGGTCACCAAACCAGGGGGCGGACTGTCAGGGGCCACATCGTGTTTGGCTGACAAAGACCACAAAAGCAGACGCAAACGTGTAGGCGCTGGCTTCAAAATAGCTGGCATAAAGACAGTGAACTGACCAAAACGAATACCGTGTTTGCGCAGGGCACCACGGGCTTCTTGATCCAGTTCTTTGACCTCAGCTGCCACAGCGCCACGCTCAATGACGCCGAGGTTTTCTTCCAAACGGAAAGCAAACCCGCGGGCCAGACCTGTCAGCGCTTCGTCTTTGGACATCGCAAGCAATGGCTCGAACAATGTCGCAACCTTGCGGTCGATGAAATGCTGCAACCGGCGCGTGACCTTATCGATCACGTCTTGGCCAGCGACCTCGTCAACGAATGCAACAACACGTGGACGCAAGGCGCTATCGCCAGCCACCAGTTTCCCGACAGCATGTTCGCCCCACATGAGGCCACCCTGTTCGGTGAAATCCATTTCTGTGTCCGGTGCATTGTAGAACCGGTCAGCACGCAAATGGAATTCAGGCGCCAACACAGCCACAGCCGCTTGGGCCAATGTCTTTGCTTCGTCCGCGCCCGCAGTCGCATCTTGACTGAAACGGAATCCCTCTAGACGGCCGATGAGTTCACCCTCAACCATCACTTCACCTTTATCGTTCACGTCGGCCACAAGGCCCTCCTTCTGCTTCAACCGCCGGAGGAGCACACTCGTCCGCCGGTCAACAAATCTTTGCGTCAGCGCATTGTGTAGCGCGTCGGACAATCGGTCTTCAACTGCGCGGGTCTCGGCGCGCCAATGCTTTTCATCGTCGACCCAACCCGTGCGCTGCGCAACATACGTCCAAGTGCGCACATAGGCGAGTCTTTTAGACAATGTATCGATATTGCCTTCAATCCGGTCAATACGTTTGATCTGAGACGCCAACCAATCGTCGGGAATCCGCCCAACCCCATGAAGGAAATCAAATATTCGTTCCAAAAGACTGGTGTGTTCGCCGTGCGAAATACCGCGAAAATCAGGGATTCGGCAGACATCCCACAAAAGTTTTACGTCTTTACTGCCCCGAATACGCGGCCGCACGGTCTGCAAGTTCCCCAGCGTTTTAAGTGACGCTAAGTCATCTGCTTCCCTCGCTTTGATCAGACTTGGATCGTTCGGCGGCTGCTCAAGCGAGCCGATTAATGTGTCAATTGTGCCAAATTCAAGCCGTGGATTGCGCCAAACCAGTTTTTTGATCGGCTCGAATCTGTGGCTTTCAATCGCCTCGATCACCATCTCGTCCAAAGGCGAGGCCTCGCCCGTAACACCAAAAGTCCCATCCGTTTGATAGCGCCCAGCGCGCCCCGCGATTTGTGCCAATTCATTGGGCTGCAAAGGCCGCATCCGTCGCCCGTCAAATTTGGTCGTGGCCGAGAACGCCACATGGGTCACATCGAGATTAAGCCCCATGCCGATGGCATCTGTGGCCACCAGATAATTGACCTCGCCGTTTTGATACATCTCGACTTGGGCATTGCGCGTGCGCGGGCTTAACGCGCCCATGACAACCGCCGCGCCGCCTTTTTGACGACGCAGCAATTCTGCGATGGCATAGACATTTTCAACCGAAAACCCGACAATTGCCGCCCGTTCAGGCATCCGGCTTAGTTTTTTCGAACCTGCGTAGGTCAGCTTGGAAAATCGCTCGCGTTTCATAAACTGCGCTTTGGGTACAAGTTCGGCGATGACAGATTTCATCGTTTCAGAGCCTAAAAACAGCGTCTCATGGGTGCCGCGCGCATGCAGCAAGCGATCTGTGAACACATGGCCGCGATCAGGATCGGCACAAAGCTGAACTTCGTCAATCGCTAGAAAATCAGGGCCGATATCCGTAGGCATCGCCTCAACAGTGCAGACCCAATATTGCGTGCGCGGCGGCACGATGCGTTCTTCGCCTGTGACCAGCGCCACCACGGACGGCCCGCGCATAGCCACTATACGATCATAGACCTCGCGCGCCAAAAGGCGCAGCGGCAGACCGATCACACCGGAGCGGTAACTCAACATCCGCTCAATCGCGTAATGTGTTTTGCCCGTGTTGGTTGCACCCAACATGGCGGTAATACGGGCGGAGTGCCCCATTGCGCTGCTCATGGCACCTGCCTTTTTAGTCTTTGGATGTCATTTAAAGCGCGGCACCGCTAAGTGCCAGTTCCAGACGCTCGATTCTTTGATCAAGCCCTCCCATATGCGGATGAATGTTTTGGATAACGTATAGAATCTTCAACGCATTATCCGCCTGATCCAGTTCTTCTAGTATCAGCGCCATGCCAGACAAAGCGCCGAAATGACGCGGCTCTAACGTTAAAGTAGCGCCAATATCGGCCATAGAAGCCCCGTAGAGACCCGCGTGATAAAAGGCAGTCGCGCGCGCATTATACCCTTCAGCAAAGTCAGGCGCGTGATCGATCAAGGCTGTGAGATGCTCTATCGCCAAAAGCGAATCGCCCATTTCCATCGCCTCTATTCCCCGCTCAAGCAACAGATCCATCGCATCAGAGCCAGAGCGTGCCATTTCAGCATAAAGATTGTGTTCTATTGCCCCCGCCTGCGATTCATCCGCCGTGGCCAGCTTATCAAACAGCCCATCCAATTTGCCCGCATCCACGGCAAGCGCGCTTTGAGCCCAGCACAGACACAAAGACGTAACGATACATTTGAGAAACAGTTGCATTCGGTCCATAATATTTATGAGTGTAGCTTCTTGGCTCTTGTGGGCAATGCCCCATATGTAATTGTAGCCAAAAACAACCAAACCAAAGGAAAACTTATGAGCGATATCCTAACGGCAGCCGTTACAGCTTTGAACGAAAAAATCGATGGCGGCTTTGCTGCGGGCGTCGCGAAATTTGTCATCACCGGCGAAGGGTCTATCATTGTTGACGCAGATGGAGCGCGGGCTTCTGACGACGCAGCAGACGTGACGCTGACGGCAGATGTTGAGACATTCCAAGGCATGATGGAAGGCGACGTGAACCCCACTGCCGCCTTCATGCAAGGCAAGCTTACTGTTGATGGTGATATGGGCATGGCGATGCAGCTTGGTTCTGCCTTGGCATAACGCTTAGCGTTTTTTAAACCTTGCCGCGTCACAGTGGCCGGGTCTTTACTTGGTCGATTTTTATCACTCCTTTCATTGCCTTGAGGTCCATTATGGAAAAAGCTCCTTTTTTCGAGAACGTTTGTGATGGCCCTGAGGGCGGCAGCGCCTATTGGCTGACCACCGCTGATGGATTGCGTATTCGTGCGGGCGTTTGGCCTCACGCTGGCGAGACAAAAAGCACAGGCCAAACCAAAGGCACTGTGTTCATCTTGCCAGGGCGCACGGAATGCGTTGAAAAATACGGGCGTGCGGCGACGGACTTGGCCCAGCGCGGCTATGCTTCTTTGGCAATCGATTGGCGCGGGCAAGGTATCGCGGATCGCATGTTGGCGGATCGCAGCATTGGCCATGTGGAACATTTTGATGACTATCAACTTGATCTTGCCGCTGTGCTCAACATGGCGCGCGATCTTGATCTGCCCAAACCGTGGTTCATGATCGGTCACTCCATGGGCGGTGCTATCGGCCTGCGGGCATTGCTTGAAGGTGCGCCTTTTGAGGCCGCTAGTTTTTCTGCGCCTATGTGGGGCATCGGGCTAACTTCTGTGCAAAAGGTGATGTTGCAGTTCTTGGCCCCTATTTTGGCTCTGTTTAATTTGGACCGCCAACGCGCCCCCGGCACCAAAAGCGAAACCTATATGATGGGGCAGGATTTCGAGGGCAATACCCTCACCAGCGATGCAAATATGTATGCCTATATGCGCGCACAGGTTGCGGCAGAACCCAGTCTGGGGCTTGGTGGCCCATCCACGCGCTGGGTGCGCGAATCCATTGCTGAGAACACGGATATCGATACATTTGCGTCCCCCGATGTGCCAATTTTGTGTTTTCTGGGAATGAACGAAGCCATCGTTAACACAGATGCCGTGCGGGCCCGCATGGCGCGCTGGCCCCGTGGCGAGCTGATCGAAGTGCCAAAGGCCCAGCACGAGATTCCCATGGAAGTGCCTGAGACCCGCAAGCAGTTCTTTGACCGCTCTTGCGCGTTGTTTGACGCCAATCTGTAACCCCGTTGAACGCCAGCCAATCTGAACGCCAGCCAATCGATTTTGCGCCGCACGCACTTTGATGAGCCGGCGCGGCTGACAAAATTTTGTGATCCTCTTCAATCTCTTGACCTCAATGGGTTGCAAATCAGGGCGCTGCGTCCCTAAGTGTTGGGCATAGGAACAGGAGAAATTTCATGCGTTTCAGCTATACATCCGCCCTCGGTGCCCTCGGCCCCCAAGCCTTTGACACCCGCGCTTATGACAGCCGCGTGTTTGATGCGAGCACTGGGTCGGCCGCAGGCGATTTCGGCGATCTGCCCGATTGGGATCTCAGCGATCTCTATCCTGCTGTGGATTCGCCGGAAGTGAAACGCGATTTGGATTGGCTGGAAGAGGCTTGCGTGTCTTTTGCAAAAGATTTCGAAGGCAAGCTGGCCGATCTTGACGGCGCAGGCATGTATGACTGCATCTTGCGCAACGAGCGCATCAGCCAAGTGGCGGGGCGTCTTGGGTCTTATGCGGGGCTTTTGTATTACCAAAACACCGTCGATGGCGATCGCGCGAAATTCTTTTCCGACATCCAAGACAAGATCACCAATTTCACAGCGCCTTTGGTGTTTTTCTCGCTCGAAGTGAACCGCATTCCTGACGAAGCGGTCGAGGACATGTTGCAGCACGCTGATCTGGCGCGCTACCGTCCTATTTTCGAGCGCATGCGCAAAATGCGCCCTTATCAGCTGTCTGACGAGTTGGAACGCTACGAGCACGACATGTCTGTGGTCGGCGCTTCCGCGTGGAACAAACTGTTCGATGAAACGGTTGCCGACCTGAAATTCACCGTGGACGGTCAAGAACTTGGCCTAGAGGCCGCGGCCACATTGATGTCTGACCAAAACCGCGACACCCGCGAAGCCTCTGCCCGTGAAGTGGCCAATGTCTTGGGGCAAAACCTCAAAACCTTTACCCGCGTGCACAACACGCTGGCGAAAATGGGCGACGTTGAGGACAAATGGCGCGGCATGCCGACCCCGCAAACGGGCCGCCACCTGTCCAACGATGTCGAAGCCGAAGTGGTCGAGGCCCTGCGCGATGCAGTCGTCGCCGCCTACCCCAAGCTGTCGCACCGTTACTATGAGCTTAAACGCAAATGGCTTGGCCTTGATAAGCTGCAAGTCTGGGACCGCAACGCGCCTTTGCCGCTGGAAGACGACAAAGCCATCCAGTGGGATGACGCGCGCGATATGGTGATGCAAGCCTATGCTGGCTTTCACCCGAAAATGGCCGAATTGGCAGAACCGTTTTTCACCAAAGGCTGGATTGATGCGGGCGTGAAAGAGGGCAAAGCCCCCGGCGCCTTCGCCCACCCCACTGTCACCGACGCGCACCCTTACGTGATGCTTAACTACTTGGGCAAACAGCGTGATGTGATGACGCTGGCGCATGAGCTTGGTCATGGCGTTCACCAAGTCTTGGCCGCTGATCAAGGCGAACTGCTATCAAGCACACCGCTGACCTTGGCCGAAACCGCGTCTGTCTTTGGCGAAATGTTGACCTTCCAACAGCTGCTCAAAGGTGCGAAAAATCAAAACGAACGTAAGGTCTTGCTGGCTGGCAAGGTCGAGGATTCGATCAACACGCTGGTGCGCCAAATCGCGTTTTACGACTTTGAATGCAAACTGCATGACGCGCGCAAAGGTGGCGAACTCACATCAGACGCCATCAACGCGTTGTGGATGTCTGTGCAGGGCGAAAGCCTTGGACCTGCATTTGAATTCATGGACGGCTATGAAACCTTCTGGGCCTATATACCCCACTTCGTTCACTCGCCATTCTACGTCTATGCCTATGCGTTCGGCGATGGCCTCGTGAACGCACTTTACGCGGCGTATGTGGAAAATCCAGACGGGTTTGAAGACAAATACTTCGACATGCTCAAAGCCGGCGGATCAAAGCACCATACTGACCTCTTGGCCCCCTTCGGCCTTGATGCCTCTGACCCCAAATTCTGGGACAAAGGCCTGTCGATGATTTCAGCGATGATCGATGAATTGGAAGCGATGGATTAAATCCACCGACATATGAGACTGTAAGATTAGAAAAGCCCCGCCAAATTGGTGGGGCTTTTCTTCCGTTCTAGGCCTCGCCGCTGTCAGCAGCCTCAAAGCGCAGCACACCTGCAAGGCGCGGTCCGGCTTTGGTATCGCTGGTATGGTGATTTACCCCATCAAAGACATCGACCTCTTTGAAATCAAAGGGGCTTACGCCCTCAAGACAGGCGACATTAACACCAAATTCATTGGGGTTTGAGCGCCTTTGGTGATGGGTATAAATCCCGCATTTCGAACAAAAGTAATGCTTTGCGGCTTTCGTGTTGAATTGGTACAGCGTCAGGGCCTCTTGGCCTTGCACAAAATTGATCCCATCCAAATTCGCCGAGACAGCAACCGCCCCGCGCATGGTACAAATCGAACAGGTGCAACGCCGCGCCGATGCGAAACCTTCCGGCAAGGTCACGTCGAACTTAACCGTCCCGCAGTGGCAAGAAGCGTGAAAAGTCTCAGCTGTACCCACCATTTAATCCAGTTCCGTCCAAGGCCAAGGTTTCACCTCTGAAGCAGCGGTTTGATAGCGGATGGCTTTGGCCATCCAGATGCCCAGATCGGTGCCCAGTTCCGCGATGCGCGTGTTAGGGGTGTTTTTGCCGAACAGCACGAACACCAATTGCAGCAAGGTCAAAAGCATCAATAGTGTCTTGGACAAGCTGATCATGATCGCGATAAGGATCATAAAGAAAATCCGGTGAAAGATGTTTTCCTCAAGATGCTCAGGCGTCTTAGGCGTCATGTTCTCGAGGTCAGGCATAACGTCGTCAAATTCATGTGGGTCGGCCATGTTTAATCCTTTGAACTTCGTGCGCTTTGGTCAGCTAAGAAAACAGCGTCTATCATCGATTGTGTGCCACGCGCGTTTTCCAAGGTCCAAGGATAATCAGCATGAGCCGACGTCCCTGCCCGAATAGCAGCACAGAAATTTTCAACTTGGCTTACATAGTGGTTCTGTCCGCTGAAATGTTCAACCATTTCGTTGTTGGATGTATCTGCCAAACGTAACCGCGTTGGGCCGAACAGATTGGCGTTGAATGGGGTTTCCACTGTCAACACACCCGTTTCGCCGTGAAAGCGGACCTCTTGCGCAGGACTCATCCGCATCGAAGTCAGGGCGTGATAGGAAAACGTATCAAACTGCACGCTCACTTCGGCGAAGACATCCACATCGTTTTCATATCGAATATTGGTATGGGTTATTGCGCGCGGTTCCTGCCCCGTGGCCCAGCGCGCGGCACCGTAGGTGTAAACGCCGATGTCGCGGATAGAGCCCCCGCCCGTTTCAGGACGATTGCGAATATTGCTCATGTCACTGTTGTTATAGGAAAAAACCGTATCGACATGCATCAATGCGCCAATAGCACCTTGGGACAACAGCTGTTTGGCGCGGATCCATTGCGGATGATGCACGATCATAAAGGCCTCGGCACACAGCAGTCCCGACTCGTCGCGCAAAGCGATCAGATCATCTATCTGATCCGCCGTCATCGCGATGGGCTTTTCCGTCAGCGCATGTTTGCCAGCGCGCATCGCTTTGAGCGTCCAGTCCACATGAATGTGATTGGGCAACGGCACATAGACCGCATCGATATCATCACGCGCGAGCAAAGCGTCGTAATCCGTTTCGATCTCAAGCTCTGGGCAAAAGCTTTGAAAGCCTACAGCCTTGGCAGGATCAGAGGTGGCAAGAGCCACAAGCTGCGCGCCCTCAGACCTGTGTATTGCCCGCGCCATATGTTTTTTGGCAAAATTCGCGGCACCCAAAATGCCCCAACGGATCGCACTGCTCATGATCGTATTTCCTTACCATTTGCACAGACCATTACAGAGCATGCGCCAAAGGAAAAGGGGTGGCATTCACCACCCCTTTGCAAAATGAAACTGCAAAACACAACCATCTGTCGGTTATGCATCTTCAAACGCACCGCTTTCGACGGCGAGATCTTTCATGCGAGCCTGAAGTTTCTCAAACGCTCGAACTTCAATCTGGCGGATCCGTTCACGCGACACCGAATATTGCTCGGACAGAGCCTCAAGCGTCACGGGTTTGTCTTCCAAACGGCGCTGCCTAAGAATGTCTTTTTCGCGATCGTTGAGCACATCCATCGCTTGCATCAGCAAGGCGTGGCGGCTTTCCATTTCGTCTTTGGCCTCGTAATCACCGGCTTGGTCCATGGTCTCGTCTTCGAGCCAATCTTGCCACTGCGCGGTGCCGCCGTCTTCTGAGCCAACAGTCGCATTCAATGACGCGTCCCCACCAGACAAGCGACGGTTCATCGAGATGACTTCAGCCTCTGTCACACTAAGATCATTCGCGATGCGTTTGACGTGATCAGGGTGTAGATCGCCATCTTCCAAAGCGCCGATGCGGTTTTTGGCTTTGCGCAGATTGAAGAACAATTTCTTTTGCGCAGACGTCGTCCCGAGCTTCACAAGGCTCCAAGACCGCAGCACGTATTCTTGGATAGAGGCGCGGATCCACCACATGGCGTAAGTGGACAGACGAAACCCCTTTTCAGGATCAAAGCGTTTGACCGCCTGCATCAAGCCCACATTGGCCTCGGACACGACTTCGGCTTGCGGCAAACCATATCCACGATAGCCCATAGCGATTTTGGCGGCCAATCGCAGGTGAGACGTCACAAGACGGTGCGCGGCACCGCTGTCTTCGTGATCCACCCAGCGTTTGGCCAGCATGTATTCTTCTTCGGGTTCCAGCATGGGGAACTTACGAATGTCTTGCATATAGCGGTTGAGGCCCTGTTCGGGGCTCGGGGCTGGCAGATTTGTATAGTTACTCATTGTCGGGTCACTCCCATGTCGGATGCCTAATGTTACAGGCCTTAACATGCAAATAGGTATACGGTTATAGCGATTCAAGGGCTAGAGAGACAAAAAACGGGCTTTTTGTTCGCTAACATCTATCTGTAAACGAACGATGAACCCGTTTCCGTCGCTGGTCTAGCAATAGAATGCCAGATCACAGCAACGTGCACAATTGCTACAACTCTACCCGAAACGCGCAAGGATCGTGCGCATTAGCGCAGGCCCTCGATCAAGTCATTCATATCTGCGGGCAAAGGCGCCTCGAAACGAATATCTTCTTCGGTCACAGGGTGTACAAATCCCAAAACAGCCGCGTGCAAAGCCTGACGCGGGAAGGCTGCGATGGCCTCTAATGAGGCCTCAGAAATCCCAGCTTTGTGCGACAGCTTGCGTTTGCCGCCGTAGGTCTGGTCACCGATCAACCCGTGGCCTGCATGGGTCATATGCACGCGAATTTGGTGCGTGCGCCCTGTTTCCAACCAGCATTCCACCAAGGTCAGCTGATGCGGCAAACCGTATTGTTCCAACACACGCGCGCGGGTTATGGCGTGACGCCCCTCACTAAAAGACACCGCTTGTTTTTGACGATCCGTCTTGTGACGCCCCAGCATGGTGGTGATGCGCATGATGTTCGAGCCTTCAAAGCTCACGCCTTTGACGCCGCGCAGACGCGGGTCCATCACATCGGGCATGCCGTACACCAGCGCTGTGTATTTGCGCTCGACTGTGTGCTTCTCGAATTGTTTCGCCAAGCCTTGGTGGGCCACATCGCTTTTGGCCACGACCAACAACCCCGAGGTGTCCTTGTCGATACGGTGCACAATGCCGGGGCGCTTTTCGCCGCCAATACCCGACAGGCTGTCACCGCAATGATGCATCAGCGCGTTGACCAAAGTGCCCGAGGGCGAGCCCGGTGCCGGATGCACCACCATGCCCACAGGTTTGTTGATCACCACCAAGTGTTCGTCTTCAAAAATGATATCCAGCGGAATGTCTTCGGCCACCAAATGACTGTCCACAGGTTGCTCGACGGTGATCACCACGGATGCACCTTCGGCAATCTTGGCCTTTTGATCCAGCGCCGGTTTGCCGTTGACCACAACAGACCCGTC
This sequence comes from Pacificibacter sp. AS14, assembly GCF_038899935.1. Classification (NCBI taxonomy): domain Bacteria; kingdom Pseudomonadati; phylum Pseudomonadota; class Alphaproteobacteria; order Rhodobacterales; family Roseobacteraceae; genus Pacificibacter; species Pacificibacter sp. AS14. The sequence goes on along the minus strand of NZ_JBBMQI010000021.1, from coordinate 32,129 downwards.
CGCGATCAATTTCGCCAAACGCGACCGCGATAGGTTCGCATCCGCTGGCACATCGCGCGCAATCGCCTTATCAAGACGATTAGGCGGGTTTTCCGCGATGGTGAATTCAACGGTGATAAGTGGAGCGCTAAGAGACATGACTGATCCGGTACAGGGCGACCATAAGGATTTGGACGCAGGTGTTGACCCAAAAGCAATGGCAGGGCTGACGCTGATGCGCAGGCTGGTCACATCGCTCTTGGTGGTGATGATTTTGGGGTTCCTACTCCTGATCGGGCTGCTTGTCACCCGTTTCCCCACACTGAACAGCACTGTGAGCTTTGATTTGCCCGAAAACATCGCTTTGCCAGCAGGAGCCACCGCGCAAAACTTTACGCGCGGAGCTGATTGGGTGGCAATTGTGACGACAGACAATCAGATTTTGATCTTTGATGCTGTGAGTGGAGATTTGCGTCAGACTGTTGGGATTGAGTAGCGGTAGGGCGACATTCTGTATTTGGCCACAGGGATGCACAGGACAGCCCTGTGGCGCAAGTTTGCTACTTATTGCAGCTCTCCCCGCCCAAAGTGGACCTTAGTGCATTGCATAGCTAGCTGAAGGCTTGAGCCCTTCTTGCCAAATGCTGCACGGAGGTCGAATGGCCAGTTTCGGGTGTAAGGGGCGGTGAAAGGTCCTATAATGGCGACTGAACCTCTCTGGAAAACTGTTGCTCAGAGAAGTTAAAAAGAAAGGAAATATTATATGGCAGACGTTCATGTTTTCGCAAAGATCCAACCAAAAGCGGATCACTATGATGAAGTGCTTGCAGCACTTCGAGACATATTGCAGGCCACTCAAGCAGAATCTGGTTGTAAGAGGTTTGAACTAAACGTGGGCGAAGTCGATGATAAGTCGCTCTACCTTGTGGAGGTCTGGGAAAGCGCCACTGCATTGGAACAGCACCATAAAATGCAGCACACCCTAGAAGCAGCGGAACGCATTGATGGAAAACTATCCGCGAGCACAGAAGTCGTGAAAATGACCCCAGCTATCTAGAGCTTGAGACCATCAAACGTTTCGTCCAAGGCGAACCTTCCTTGCTAGCATCAAAGGGTGACTATGTCCCGCAAAGTCGCCCTTGGTGCATGACGCAGTGAGTCTCCGCAATCCTCCCTATGGGGCCTTTTGATAGGTTAGCAATATCAGACCCATGGGGCGCAGAGGGGCGCAAACCTGTCGCCCGCCAAAAACCTCCCCCCTAACCATCCCACGAAAGCACCAGTGTTGACCCATCCGATATCGCCGCATCAAACCCATAGCCGCCAGTATCGAAATCGCGCAGGTGTTTGACCTCGTGGATGCGGTGCTCAAAGACCACAGGCCTGTTCGCTTTTCAGGCTAAACCCGTTCTTGCGCGACTTGCAGCGCAGCATCAAACTCTGGGAACATGCTGCTGACAATCCCCACGATATTGCCCGCATCGATGCCCTGCGGATCGGCCCCCAAGGGTTTGACCAGACCGCCCGCTTCTTGCACCAAAAAAGCGCCCGCGACGAAGTGCCAAGCCTTTAGGTTGCGGTTCCAATATCCGTCCAATCGCCCTGCGGCGACATAAGCGAGATCAAGCACTGCGGCCCCCAACTGACGCACGCCCGCACAGTCATTCAAAAGCGCGCCCAGCGTGGCAAGCGCCAGAGGCAGATTGTCTGATCCGCTGGGCGGCATTCCCGTCGATAGAGTGCCTTGGCTCAGCGACGCTTTGCCAGAGGTGTGAAGGCGCGTTTGCCCGTTCAGCCAAGCCCCCCCGCCTGTCGTCGCCGAAAATAATTCGTCCTTGAACGGGTCGTACACCACCGCGGCAATGATCTGGCCTTTATGTTCCAAAGCAATGGAAATCGCCCAATGCGGCAGGCCGTTTTCGAAATTGGCTGTCCCGTCCATCGGATCGACAATCCAACGCCTCATAGGCTCTGCGCCTATAAGTTCGTCCGCGCCTTCCATCAACAGGCCATAGGCAGGAAAGGCTTTGATCAGCGCGCCACTGACCTCTTGCGCCACATGTTGATCAAGATCCGCGACAAAGGCTTTCGCATCGGCGACATCAATAGACAGGCTTTGGATTCTGGAAAACCCATCCAGCATGGCACATCTGACATGCCGCACAGCTGACATCATCACGTCAAGTTCTGCGCTGGTTTGCATCCTGCATTCTCCGCGGATAATCAATTGAATTTGCTTATTCGTATATATTTTCAGTAATTTGAGCGCGCTTCATTTGCACCCTTTCAAAGAACATCGCATGACATGTCCACCTGTGCAACCTCTCCAGAATTGATAGTGAACATGCCTTAGAGACTTTCTTTCACGTCAAAGTGTTTCCTTTCTTCACACTGCAACATTCGGCACGATGGACGAAAAGCTGGTGCTTTTATGGTTTTATGGTTTTTCTGTGCGATCACGGCGCTCAACGCACACTAGGCGTGGCAGTCCTGTTTGAGCGGCTAAGGCTGATCGGTCTGCTTTTCATCCGTTTTCCAACAATGACTAGCTCTGTCAGTTTTTATGTGCTCGAAACCATCGCTTTACCCGCATATGCGACGGCGAAAACTTCACCGATGCGGTCGATTGGATGGCCGTTTTAAAGACGAGTCATGAAATTTTGATCTTTGATGCCGCATCAGGGACCTGCGTCAGCCCGTGGTGATTGATTAATCGTCAAAGGATCGCTGCAGCACGACATTATTGCTTTTATCGGGCTGCGACTTAGGTCACTCATATCGAAACCAAATGTCTCTGGCTGCCCATGTCTGCGCCTGAGACCCTAACCCATTCCGTCCAACGCGGTCATATCGAAAGTTTATTTGAATGCCATCGTCCAAACCCAAGTCTACCGTCGTCGTGCGCAACCTCAATCACAACGATATCGCAAGCGTCAGATCATTGGTCGAACGCGTCTATCCCGACGAAGATACCTATACCGTCAGTATGCTTGTTGGACAGTTGAACCGATTTCCCGATGGGCAGTTTGTCGTTTTGATTGATGACGAAATCGTCGGCTATGCGGCAACCTTTCGCATCTCAGAATCCGAAGCCTTTAAGCCGCATGATTGGATCGGCGTGACCGGCAATGGCCACCTGTCGCGTCATGATGAGAACGGTGATTGGCTCTACGGTATGGAGGTTTGTGTTGATCCAAATCGTCGACGCCTGAAGATTGGGAACCGCCTATACAATGCGCGTATGCAGCTGTGTCAAGAGCTGAGCCTAAAAGGTATTCTGTTCGGTGGGCGCATGCCTGGGTTTGACCGTAAAAGAAAACAATTCCCAACCCCTGCAGACTATCTACAAGCGGTGATCGACAACAAAATCAAGGATTCCGTGATTTCATTCCACCGTCGCATGGGGTTTGAACCCACGGGGGTTTTGCCCAATTATTCACCCGAAGATACCCCCTCTGGCGGCCACGCGACACTGATGGTTTGGAGAAACCATGACTACGTAGCGCCCTCCGAAACCGGTACAGTCGGGCGCGTTAACCGCGATCTGGTTCGGATTGTGTCGGTGCAAAAACAAGCGCGGACGATCAATCACATCGACGAATTCTTTTCCTCTGTGGACTATTTTGTCGAGGTCGCCGCCGATTACAAAGGCGATTTCGTGCTGTTCCCTGAACTGTTCACGCTTGAGCTTTTGTCCTGCGAAGCCGAAGTCACACCTGACGTGGCGATCAAACGCATGACGCAATACACTGAACGTTTTGTGCAGCATATGACCCAGCTTGCAGTGCGCTGTAACATCAACATCATTGGCGGCTCTCACCCGACCCAAACAGAGGATGGCGACATCCAAAACGTGGGCTACGTATTTTTGCGTGACGGCTCGGTGCAGATGCAGGAAAAACTGCACCCAACCCCTGATGAAAAATATTGGTGGAGCATCTATGGCGGCGATGAAATCAATGTCATCCAGACCGATTGCGGCCCGATTGGTGTGATGATTTGCTACGACAGCGAATTCCCTGAAATCGGCCGCAGGTTGGCTGATCAGGGTGCGCAGATCCTTTTTGTGCCTTATTGCACTGACACGCGCCAAGGGCACCTTCGTGTCAAATATTGCTGTCAGGCACGCGCCGTCGAAAACCAATTGTTTGTGGCCACCTCAGGCTTGGTTGGTAATTTGAAAAACGTCGCGAACATCGACATCAACTATGCGCAATCGGCGATCTATACCCCAAGCGACTTTAGTTTCGCCCGTGATGGTATTGCAGCAGAAGCCACAGAAAATACTGAAATGGTCGTGGTGGCCGATGTGGACCTGTCAAACCTACGCCACGCCCGCGCTCAAGGTGCAGTGCGCAACCTCAAAGACCGCCGCCTCGATCTATACAACGTCAAATGGAAAGAACCGCGCCGGTAGAGGCAGCAGGAAAATTCATGGCGGGCGCGCAAAACGACGCGGGCCTGCCGTGGCTTTGATGGCGATTGTTACGACAGACAATCCAATTTGGATTTTTGATGTGGCGCGTGGAGATTTTCGTCAGACTGTTTTGGAATTGCGGTCGTGAGCACTCCACATATCTGTCTGGCTCCCGGTTGAAAGATAAATTTTCTTACAACGAGAACACAAATGTCTCACTTGATCTTCAGTCATATTATTGAAGCTCGCCCCTAGCTATCGCGCGAAAACACCAATGTTGCGTCGTCTGATTTCGCCGCGTCATACCCATAGCCGCCACTGTCGAAATCGCGCAGGTGTTTGACCTCGCGGGTGCGGTTTTCGACGATGAAGCGCGCCATGGCACCGCGGGCGCGTTTGGCGTAAAAGCTGATGGTTTTCTCGACCCCATCGCGACGCTCCAAGAACACGGGCGTGATCACTTTCGGGGTCAGGACATCTGTTTTCACCACAGAGAAATACTCGGTCGAGGCGCAGTTGACCAAAAACTCAGACTGGCTGGCCTCAGCCGCCTCATTCAAGCTTAGCGCGACTTTATCGCCCCAAAACGCATATAGATTTTTGCCCTTGGGCGAGGCCAATCTGCTGCCCATTTCCAAACGGTAAGCTTGGATCGCGTCCAGTGGCCGCAAGATACCATAAAGCCCAGACAAGATACGCAGGTGATCTTGCGCGTAGGGGATCGTTTCCGCTTCAAGGCTGACCGCATCCAGTCCCGTATAGGTGTCGCCATCAAACATATACATCGCCTGTTTGGCCGTATCGACGTCAGGCGTGTCAGAGAAATTTGCGAAACGCTCCACGTTCAATTCCGCCAGTTTTTCACTGATCCCCATCAATTTGCGCAAAGCCGCCACATCCAACTGGCGTGCAATATCAATCAGCTCTTTGGTCTCAGACGTAAAGCTGGGGGTCGTGCGATCCACACCCACAACAGGATCCATGTTCAATTTCTTGGCGGGGGAAATGACAGCTAACATTTTGGATCCTCTCGGCATCGCAAACGGGAATCGTCCCAGACGCGGCGTGGTTGTGTTTGGATCTGTTTTTGCCATGAGTTGCGGGGAAAAACCACGGGGCAAATGGCGCGAATGGCACGTTTGCGGCTCACTTTAGCGTGCACATACAAAGATGGCATGCAAATACTGCCCTCAGCGTCTGGCATTAATTTTTTTTGGGGGGGAAAGTGGTACCACCTCCTGGTCTCGAACCAGGGACCTCCTGATCCACAATCAGGCGCTCTAACCAACTGAGCTAAGGCGGCACTTGTGGGGTGATTTACGGAACGTACGGGATGAATGCAAGAGCAAGATTGCGCATTTTGGTGATTTTTTCGCATGGCCCCTGCCCGCGCCTTTTTACACTGCCATTCGCACTGTCACCGCACGCACGCAGCGCGCCCTTGCGCAAGCGGCACTTTGGGCTTATTTCAACCTGCAATCCAAAGGAGCGATACAATGAGCATCAATAAAGAAAGCGACGTCGAGGCAAACATCCAAATCGGCCCCACCACGCTTGGCATGGTGCGCATCTATATCGAAGGCGAAGGCATCGAAATTCCGATGGATTTCACCCCAGAAGAAGCCGAAGAAATTGCCGAGGAAATCCGCGCCGCCGCCGCACAAGCACGCAGCATCGATAAGTAAGCGCGCAGATTTATCGCAGGGGGCGAGCACATGAGTGAAGCGAACAGAGCCGCGGCCCTGCCCTCTTCATATCTGCTGAAACACTATCAACTGAGCGCCCCGCGCCTCTTGGCGCAGACACCGCGCGCAAACTTATGGCAGGTGCGCAGGGCAAACGGCGAAGACGCGGTGCTCAAACACCTCACTGATGAGGGCGCCGCCTCAGATGAAGCGCGCGCAGGCGAAGTGCTTGCACAGTGGGCCGGCCAAAACGCCGTGCAGATTTATGCCTCTCATAAAACCGCCTCGCAGAACATCAGCTTTTTGATCGAATGGCTGGGTGGGCCAAGCTTGGGGGATCTGGCCCGCGGCGGTCAGGACAGTTTAGCCACGGCGCAGCTGGCGCAGGTTGCCACCGCTCTGTCTCGCCCTGCCGTAGCCGGATTTCCAGACTTAAGCACCAATGGCACCGAGCTGTTGGCCACGCCCCTCAGCGCCCTGCCCCCAACCCATCGCGGCGTTTTCGCGCTGGCACAAACGCTCTGGCCCAAACTTTTGGCCAGCACCACGCAACCGCACTTGCTGCACGCAGATTTGCACCACGATAACATCCTGAAGGGTCCGCGTGGCTGGTGTGCGATTGATCCGCGCGGCCTCAATGGCGATCCAGCTTATGAGTTTGCCAATGCCTTTCGTAATCCCACCGGCATGGGCGACAAAACCGCAGATCCTGCACGCATCTTGCATATGGCTGGGAGTTTTGCCGCGCACTCCGGCTTAGATCAGGGGCGCATCTTGCAGTTCGCCTTCGCGCATTGCGCCATGTCAATCTCATGGACCCTCAAACACAGCCCGGCCCCAAAAGGCGATTTGCGTCTCTTGGATCTCTTCGCCGCACTCATCGCCGCCCCATAGACGATCTGCCGTGAGCGCCCCCAACATGGCCGCCTTCAGCCCTCAGCCCAAGCTTTCACAGCGGCATCAAGATCTGCGCGCGTGCGGCAGTGCCAGACCTGTGCGGCGCTTGCGGCGTTCAAACGGGCCGCTTCTAAGCTGGAGGCAATTTTACGGCGGAACTTTGATCGATTTTTGAAACTGCGCAGGGCAAATTTATATTGTTGAAGCGGCCAATCTACATTGCCGTCTGGCAATTCAGCACGCGTTTTTCCAAAGTTGCGCCAAGGCCGCGTCAGCAAACGCCACACCCTGACATATTCAGGCGGATCGATCCAAAGGACGATTTCGGCGCGCGCAAGGGCTTGATCGAGCAGGCTTGGTCCACCCTCTAAGATCCACGCTTCCCCTGCGATGACCTGAGCGAGCTCTGCGTCAATCTCGGGTCTTGGGCGCTGGGACCAATTGCGCGTCAGCTTGATGGCATCAAAAGAGACCACCGCAATGTCTGGGTGTGCCGCGTTCAAACGCGCCGCAAGGTGGCTTTTCCCAGTACCGTTCGACCCCGTGACAATCAGCCTTTGCATTCTCAACCTCCCTGCCGCTATCCCTATGCTTGCAATCCATATGCGCAAGTGACCTGTGTTCCAAGACAATCATGCCATCACAGCACGTCTCGGACCGAGGGCTTTGCGCAAAACATCCAAGGCCGCTTGCCCAAGGGGGGCGGATCGCGGTAGAGAGCGTCAACCGCATTCATTTGCGCTGCAAACGGCCTTGCGCCTGTTCTGAGATGGCCTTTGGCCGCGACTGGGATGATCGTCTGTCCGCCATGACATGTGCGTCCTGCCTCAGCAGGCGTCACACCACAGATAAAAAGGCCTGTCCCATGACCGACAACACCATTCGCAAAGCCATCTACGTCAAAGCATCACGGGTTCACATCTGGGATCACCTGACCAAGCCTGAGCTGCTTAAGACGTGGTTTCATGTGCCGTCAACCGAGCTGACCATGGGCGAACCCTACGAGATGTTCGGACGCGAGAGCGGTGAGAAACTGTGCTGGGGTCGTGTACGCGACGCGACGCCTTATGACCGTCTGGAATACACGTTTTCAATGGCGCAAACCAACGGCGTGAAATCCAAAGTGATCTGGTCACTCAAAGAGGTCGAAAACATCACGCGCCTGTCTTTGGTGCATTCTGGCCTGCCGCGCAAAGCCGAAGAGCTTGGACTGACGCTGGCGCTTGATAAAGGCTGGGACGATCACATCGCCGCGCTGCGTGTGGCCTTGGACGCTTAAACTTTAAAACGACCAGATCGGTTTAAGTGCACTGATTTTGTGACAAACTGCATGCGGCCCCTTGCCGAGGGGCTGCACAGGCACTAGGTATTGAGACGGCGGGATCTGCTCGGTTCGTTCACATGGGCGCAAGACTCCGGTGGCCTTACGCAACCGTACGGGAGCTGGCTCTGTCCGGACCCTGGTCCTTTTACCTGGCGCCCACCTGATATAATCAGGCTTCGGGAGCATACGCGTCGCTACGACTGCTGCGGTCCCCCGCCACCTTTTCCATTTGACCCTGCGCTTTTAAAAACCGCGCTCTTATAGGCTGCGTTTCAAAAGCGTTTACGCGCGTTTTGCGTAGCTTTGACACGGACCGGTACATCAAACACCGCATCCCGCTTGCCACCTTGATCGCCATCGTCGTCGCGGTCTGCCATGCCCATCACAGAGATGGCGAATTGCACCCCTGAAAACACGATGCCGTTTGAGACCCAAAGTACCACAACAGCCAAGATTCCCATGTCGGAATGGGTTATCAGATGCCACAGATTGGCGACATTAAACGCCAAGAGCGCCCCCACGAAGGCGGCTGCGATGGCAAAGCCGATCAGGACTTGGGTAATATACAGACGAATGAGTTTTGGCATGGGATACTCCTGCCCTGTGCGCGTCATTGGAAGGAACGCGTTTGGGGCGCATGAGGATTGCGGCATAAAAAAGGGTAGGCTTTTGGCCCACCCTGTTCAATTTCGCAAAATGTCGCGGTGTGTCTTACGCCTTAAAAGCCTCAAGCCTAACTTCAGCACGATATTTTTGTTTGTACGACCCCTAGGCCTTAAAGGCTTCGGGACGTACTTCAGCATGTTTGTTTTGCTCGCGCGACCTTACGCCTTAAAGGCTTCAGGGCGCACTTCGCGGGCCATATGATCCAAAACAGCATTCACGAACTTGGACTCTTTGCCATCAGGGTAGAACCCTTTGGCAACGTCAACAAATTCGTTGATCACAACTTTGGGCGGTGTGCGACCAGAAATCAACTCGCCACCCGCAGCACGGAACAAGGCCCGCATCGTGCTGTCGATCCGACCGATGGGCCATTTCGCCACCAAAGCGCGGTCTGTCATTTGGTCGATTTTAACCTGATCATTCACGGCCAGCTCGGTGATTTCGTGAAACAGATCGGCATCGCCATCGATGAATTCGCCCTCTTCTTCGGTTTTTAGGCCAAAGAAGTGGTCGTAAAACTGGCGACGGACTTTATCCACGGTCATATCCGAGGCTTCCATCTGAAACAGGGCCTGCACCGCGTAAAGGCGGGCGGCGGATCTCATGTCGCGTTTTGAGGGCGGCTTCAGGTGTGAGTGATCTTCGGTCATGCGATATTTGGTCCCGTGTTTTCGCCCGCAAGGCGGATCGCGCCGGTGTTAAAGCCAACGCCCTTGCTCGGACGAGCCCATTTGCGGGAAAGTGCGACAAGATGCAAGGCCGCAGCCGCAGCTACGCCACCTTTATTACGACCTTTTGCCTCTGCGCGGGCCTCAGCCTGCGATTTTGCCTCTACAGCCAAGATCCCGTTGCCGATGCACAGGCCTGACAGGCCCATCATCTGCAAAGCGTGCGACGAATCGTTGCTTGCGGTCTCGAACAGCGCAGTTTCCCCGCGCACAAGGCAGCCAAGCGCCACGTAGCCGTCGAAATTCGACATACGTTCCGCGATGGCGATGGCTGTTGGAATTTCGCCCACGCTGGGCACTTCGATCATGTCAGAAGACACACCCGCGTCCTCAAGCGTGGCTTTGGCGCACAGCAAAAGTTCGTCAGAAATATTTTTAAAATACGGTGCAACCACGATCAAAAGCTTCACAGGCGCATCAAACACCGGCAGGTCCAAAATATGCGGCTCAGGATTGGACATCACTTATCCCAATCTTGCAGGCGCGCCACGTAACGCGCAACGGTGTCGATCTCAAGGTTGATCCGGTCGCCCACTTTCGCTTTACCCCAGATTGTCACCTCTTGGGTGTGCGGGATCACGTTGATGCCGAAATCGCAGCCATCGACTTCGTTCACCGTCAGCGATGTCCCGTTCAAGGCGACAGACCCTTTGCTTGCTATAAATTTTGCCAAGGCTTTGGGCGCACGAAACGTCAAACGCGTGCTGTCGCCCTCGTCACGCATCTCGATCAAATCGGCCACGCCATCCACATGACCCGATACGATATGCCCGCCCAATTCGTCGCCCAGTTTCAAAGCGCGCTCTAAATTCAACGGCGCGCCAACAGTCCAATCGCCAATATTGGTCAGATCCACACTTTCTGCCGAGATTTGCACATCAAACCAGTTTTGCGGCACGCCTTGCCATGTGGACCCAAGCGCGATCACCGTCAAACACACGCCGTTGCAGGCAATCGAGGCCCCAATATCAATACCGTCGATGTCATACGCACAGCCAATGCGCGCGCGCAGATCACCCTCTTGTTTCATATCAAGCACATGACCGATGTCTGTGATGATCCCTGTAAACATAGCTGTCTCCGTCTTTATCCAGATCGGGGCACACACGGCCCGACGTCGTTGCCCCTAGACCTATCGCCCCCCTTGCTTGCTTTCAAGTGCACAAGGTTGTTTCCAGATGGTCACAAATCCGCCCGATTCGTCCGTCATTTAGCATTTTGAAGCAGACTTATCTGTGCAAAACTTTATCACAGGCTTATGACAGAACACAGCTCAGACCACTCCTCAGATCAGCGCGTCTTTCTGATGCTCCAAGGACCGCATGGTCCGTTCTTTTGGAAGCTTGGTAAAATGCTGCGTGCAGCGGGAGCTGAAACATGGCGTGTAGGGTTTAACGCGGGCGATCGCGCGTTCTGGCTCTCCACCAAGAGCTTCATTCCTTTTGTGGGCAAACCCGAGGACTGGCCCGACGATTTCGAGGCCTTGGTCAAAGACAAATCCGTCACAGATATCGTTCTGTATGGTGACACCCGCCCGATGCACGCCCTAGCTGTGGAACGCGCCAAAGCGCTTGGCCTGACCATTCATGTTTTTGAAGAAGGCTACTTGCGCCCCTTTTGGTGCACTTATGAACGCGGCGGGTCCAACGGCAATTCCGAATTGATGTCGCTCTCTGTGGACGACATGCGCACAGCCTTGGCCAACGCCGAGCGCGACAATATCGAAGCCCCCGCCCATTGGGGCGACATGAAACATCACATCTTTTATGGCGCTTTGTACCATTGGTTTGTGATGTTCCGAAACGGGGCGTTCAAACACTTCAAACGCCACCGCGAAATGTCTGTGTTTCAAGAATTCTATTTGTATTTCAAACGCTTGGTCATGATGCCAAGCCATTACTTGCGCCGCGCCTGGTCCACGCGTCGGGTCAAAAATGGTGGCTACCCTTATCATATCTGCTTGCTGCAACTGGAACATGATACCAGTTTTCAAGTGCATTCCCCTTATGAGACCATGCCAGAATTCGTCACGGTTGTGATCGAAGGTTTCGCCGCGGGGGCCCCCCGCCACCACCATCTCGTATTCAAAGGGCACCCTTTAGAAACAGATCGACGTAACATGAAATCCGAAGTGCGCCGCATCGCGAAGAATCACGGCGTGCAAAAACGTGTGCACTATGTGCGCGGCGGAAAACTATCTCAGCTGCTTAATTTCGCGCGTTCTGCCGTGACGGTCAACTCCACCGCTGGCCAACAGGTGCTGTGGCGCGGCTTGCCTGTTAAAGTGTTCGGGGCTGCGGTGTATGACAAACCAGAATTCGTCTCGCGCCAACCTCTTCCTGAATTTTTCAAACAGGCCGTACGGCCTGACAAACGCGCCTATGGCATATATCGTCAGTTCCTTTTGGAAACCAGCCAAGTGCCCGGCGGATACTATTCGGCTGCGGGGCGCCGCCAGCTGCTAAGGCTTGTTGTTGACATGATGTTGGCACCAGAAGCCCCTTACGAGGCGCTTATAACCGGCAAAGCTCCACCAAGATTACCGCTACAAGCCGGAAAATAGACACTATATCTGGAGCGAGCCAAAATGAAATCCACATTCCCTGCGCACAAGCTGCGCCCCTGCAACACATTCTGAGCTCTGTGCGCAACAGATGACGTCTGGCTAGATTTTTGCGATGAACTTCATTACGGTGGTCTGCAAAATACGAGCGGACTTAACGGCTCAGAGGAGACCGAGCAGTGACATTTATTAGATCGCGCACTTTGCGTGCCACAGCGGTATTTTGTATCGTGGCAAGCCTTTCGGCGTGTGGACTCCCCAGATCCGGCCCCACTAAGAAAGAAATTTTCGCAGGCTCAGTTCTGCAAGACGGTGATTCTTTCGTGGTAACAGTGACGGACCGCGTCAACTTAGCCGCTGGCGTCACACCCTCACTTGGGTTCTCCAGCAGCTTCACAAACGCTGGCACATTGGGATCTGACACCATCCAAGCTGGCGATGTCTTGTCTCTTACCATTTGGGAAAACGTTGACGATGGACTTTTGGCTGGCCAAGGTGCGAACGCAACGGTTCTGAGCGAAGTTCAAGTGGACGGATCCGGCTTTATCTTTGTGCCTTATGCTGGCCGCGTGAAAGCTGCGGGCAACAGTCCTGAAGCCATCCGCCGCATCATCACCGAAAAACTCGACACGCAAACACCTGATCCACAAGTGATGGTCACACGTGCCGCAGGCGACGGCGCGACGGTATCAATCACCGGCAAAATCAACGGCCAAGGCGTCTACCCGATTGAACGCCCAACCCGCACTCTAACAGCAATGCTGGCCGGCGCTGGCGGCGTATCTGTTGAGCCGTCTTTGGCCCAGATCAAAGTGATCCGTGGTGGCGAAACCGGTTCGGTCTGGTTCGACGATCTGTTTGATGACTCGCGTTACGATATCGCGCTGCGCAATGGCGACCGGATTTTGGTCGAAGCTGATCAACGATCCTTCACCGCACTTGGATCAACAGGCACACAAAGCCGTGTTGCCTTCGAGACCCGAACATTATCCGCTTTGGAAGCCATCGCTCAAGTCGGCGGTTTACAGACCAACAGCGCTGATCCAACCGGTGTGTTTGTATTGCGCAACGAGACTGACCAGATCGCAGGCCAAGTTTTGGGACGCGATGACTTGGAAGGCACGCAGCGCCTTATTTACGTGCTCAACCTGACAGAACCCAACGGCTTGTTCCTTGCGCGTGATTTCGTGATCCGCGATGGCGACACCGTCTACGTGACCGAAGCGCCCTACGCCCAATGGACCAAAACGCTCTCAGCGATCACAGGTTCAGTTAGCGTAGCGGACGACATTGCAAGCGCGGTAGATTAGTCAAAACATGCTCCACGAAGCGCCTGATCAATCCGTCCGAGCCCAAGTGCCCGGGCGGATTTTACTGTCCGACCCTGCGATAGCACGCATACCTAAAATCAAACAGGTTCTCTCTGCGGCTGGCTGGACACCCCATCGCAAGTCGCCCCAGCCCGATGATGCGCTCGCACTTATAGCAACAGCCCCCGCGCAAGACGCCCGAGCGGCTTGGATTGGGGCGGCATTCATTCCAGACCAGCCCTGCCCACAAGAGGCGCGCCCTGCCCCTGTGGGCATTGCTATTGACACCCGCGGCCCTGTTCATGATGCGCGCCAGCCGTCTGATCTTGAGATGATTTTGGCCAAACTGCCTTTGGACGATGCCGCCATCTTGGCCCGCGCGCGCCATGTGGCAGAACGCCTGCCGATATCGAAATTGTGTGAATATCCAGTGCTATGCAGCCAAGCTAAGCTGCCAAATGTTCCATATGTTCTCGTTTTAGATCAGCCCCAAAGCGACCCAACTTTGCCTACTGAGCCTAAAGCCACCAATGACCTGCGCGAAATGTTGGTGCTGGCGCATGAGGCGCATCCTCATGCCAACATCTTGGTCTATTCGCCCAATCGCGATGGCGCAGGATCTGTCGAGGGGCATTTTGACGGTGCCGATGCTTCGCCAAATATCACCATTTTCACCGATCCTGCCAATCCATGGGATCTGTTCGAGCTGGCCACAGCCGTGTACACCTTATCCTCTCCGCTCGGCTTTGATGCGATCCTTGCGGGGCACAAACCCTTTGTCTTTGGCCAGCCTTGGTACGCGGGCTGGGGCCTCACCCAAGATCAGACCCCGATCTATCGCCGCACACGCCAACTGACCCGCAGCCAACTCGTCGCCGGTGCCCTATTTCATTACTGTCAATGGTATGATCCCAAGGCCAAAACGCTCTGCGAGATCGAGCAAGCGTTGGCCATTCTTGAAGCCCGCAATCGCGCTGCCTTGGAAGACCAGAACGGCTATATCGCCTCTAATATTCTGCGCTGGAAACGTCCTCATATGCGGCGGTATTTCGGTCATAACGCGATCACCTTTAGCGATAAGACCGCTGAGATCGCGCGTGAAACCGACCTTGATCGCATTCATATGGCTTGGGGCGCGACAGCCAGTGACGCGCCCTTGCGTGTTGAGGACGGGTTCCTTAGATCGCGCGGCTTAGGCGCAGCACTGGTACGCCCGCTGTCTTTGATCGCCGATGACACAGGCCTATATTTCGATCCAACGCGCCCCTCGAAACTAGAGGCGTTCATTACGAAACGCGCCCAGTTGCCAGACCACGCGCGCGTTCGAATTGAACTGCTTATCGCCCGTCTCAATGCAGCAAAGCTCAGCAAATACAACGTCGGCCAAGGCTGCCCGCCCCTGCCAGAAGGCTATAAGATTTTGGTCGCGGGTCAGGTCGAAGACGATGCTTCGATCAAACTTGGCGCAGGCGAGATCACCACCAATCACGCGCTTTTATTGGCCGCGCGCGCGGCCCACCCTGAGGCGATGATCGTGTTTAAACCTCACCCCGATGTCGAAGCAGGCCTGCGGCGTGGCAAGGTGGAAAATGCAGCTGACATTGCCGATGTGATCGCTCATGAAGCCGACCCAATTGCGCTGATTGATGCCTGTGATGCTGTCTGGACCATGACCTCTTTGATTGGCTTCGAGTCCTTGATACGCGGCAAGCCCGTCACCTGTACTGGCGCGCCGTTTTACGCAGGTTGGGGCCTGACCACCGACCTTGGCAACACGCCGGCAAGGCGCGGCGCACAACCAAGCCTATTGGGCCTAGCCCATGCCACTTTGATCGATTACCCGCGCTATTTTGATCCCGACACCGGCGCGGCCATCGCGCCCGAACAGGCCATAGATGTCTTGCTGAAAGCTCCAAGCGGGCGCAGCAAATTAGCGCAATCTGCCTTGGCAAAATTGCGTCAATTGCGTGCAAAACATCTGGGGTTAGATCGCTAGTTTACGAACGACGCCAATGCGTTAAAGCGTCAGGGCCTAAGATTTCTGAATGGGTGACGTGATAGCGCTTTGCCTGTGCCAGACGGGTCAACCCAAAGCCACCAAGGCTTGGTGTGCCGTCCGCGCCAATGCCAAGCCCGGCCGTAAACAGCGCCACTTGATCCGCCAAATCGGCTTGCAAAAGCGACGCAGCCATTGCCCCGCCACCTTCGCAGAATACACGGGTCAGGCCTGCGTCGCCAAGCGTCATCAGCGCCGCTTTCGGGTCAAGCTGCCCTGCAATCAAAGGCACTTCAAACAAGCGTGCGCCCAAATCTTGCCAAGTGCGTTTCAAATCAATGTCAGCGCGCGGGCCATGGAGTAGCCACACAGGCACCTCACCCGCCGTACGCGCCAAATGCCCCGTCAAAGGCAAATCGAGCGCGCGCGACATCACCACGCGCACGGGCTGGCGATCAACGCCCAGATCCCGCACAGTCAAGCTAGGGTCATCAGCACGCGCTGTGCCTGCTCCTACCATCACGGCGTCATGATTGGCACGCATCGCGTGCACACGTCTGCGGGCTTGCGGCCCCGTGATCCACTGACTTTCACCTGTGGATGTCGCAATTCGACCATCCCATGAGGTGGCCAGTTTCAAGGTCACCATCGGGCGCCCTTCAGTTATACGCGTTAAAAATCCGATTTGCGCGGCCTGTGCCTCGGCTTGCAGCACGCCAAAATCAACCGCGATGCCAGCGGCGCGCAGCATATCCAAACCACGCCCGTTGACACGCGGATCAGGATCGCCAAGCGCCACCACAACGCGGGCCAGACCTGCGTCGATCAAGCCTTGGGCGCAGGGTGGGGTTTTTCCAGTATGCGAACAGGGCTCTAACGTGACATAGGCCGTGGCGCCGCGTGCCGCAGAACCTGCCTGTGCCAAAGCCATGGTTTCCGCATGCGGGCGCCCGCCATCTTGTGTCCAGCCGCGGCCAATCACACGATCCGAGACCCGACCAGATTTGACAATCACACAGCCCACTGACGGATTTGGCCAAGTGCGACCAAGACCACGCGCGCCCAAGGACAGCGCATGGCGCATGTGGCCCACGTCCTCAAAAAGATTCGACATGGTGACTTACTCTTCGCCTTCGGTGGGTGGGCGTAACTCGCTGACAAACTTGTCGAAATCGTCAGCCGCTTGGAAGTTTTTATACACGGATGCAAAGCGCACATAGGCCACCGTGTCGATCCGCGCGAGGCTTTCCATAACAATCGCACCGATATTTTTCGATGGAATGTCTGTTTCGCCCATGCTTTCCAAACGCCGCACGATACCTGAAATCATCTGATCCAAGCGTTCAGGCTCGATGGGCCGTTTTTGCGTTGCGATACGAATAGAGCGCTCAAGCTTACCGCGATCAAATTCTTCGCGGCGACCATTGGTTTTCACCACCACCAAGTCACGCAATTGCACACGTTCATAGGTTGTAAAGCGCCCTCCGCAGGCGGAACAAAATCGTCTGCGACGGATCGCGACGTGGTCCTCGGCCGGACGGCTATCTTTAACTTGTGTATCTACGTTACCGCAAAACGGACAGCGCATGGGCGTCCCCTTTTCTAAGTTTACTGCCTCGATCTCGTAGGATCTTTGCCCCACTTATCCACAGGTACTATAGGTCAGCCGCCACACATTGGGTAGATAGAAAATCAGCCACAAGATGTAGCCCAGCGATGCGTTGCCAAAGAGACTCAGCGCAGCATCGCAACGACCCGTCGCAGATGCGGACGGATGCGATGTTCGAAAAGGTACAATCCTTGCCAAGTTCCCAGTGTCATTCGACCAGAAATTACGGGAATACTTAAAGTTGTCGGCAACACAGCGCATTTGATATGTGCGGGCATATCGTCCGGCCCCTCATAAGTATGGGTCAAGTACCCCATGCTCGGGTCAGTCGTCGGCGGCACCAAGCGGTGAAAATAGGCCTGCAAATCGTCCTGTACTTCGGGGTCGGCATTTTCTTGGATCAGCAGGCTGGCAGAGGTGTGCTGCACCATCAGCGTCAACACCGCCTCCATTGGCCCCTCGCCCGCCACCCAAGTGCTGACGTGATCCGTGAATTCATAAAGGCCCGCCCCCCGCGTGGAAATTTCAAAGTAATGGTGACTCAAACGCTGTGCTCCCTTAGTGTTGCGACAATCATATGTGTTAACCTTAAGTGTTTGTGGCCCATATCAAAGGCCCGTCGAGCCGCGTTCAGAACCATCTTGTTTGAAAGTGATTTTATGATACGCGTTTTCGTCTTTTTCGTCCTTTCCGTCACGTTTCTAAACGGCTGTGTGTCCACGGATGATCAGGCCTCCCCCCCAACGACAACGATGGAAGCGCTCGCGCACGACTTGCAAATCCTTGGGGTAAAACCACGCTTCATTGCCCTGTTGGCCAAAGAAGGCGCACAGGCAGGCGTGCGCAGTTTTAGACCCCTGCCCAAGATCTATAATGTTGGGCGTACAGCTGGCAAAGCGCGCTTGTATGGTCTGACCAAGCGCAATGGTGTGGTCTATTTGGATACAGAAACCGACGCAGGCCGCACGCCGTTTATCATCTTGCATGAAATCAGCCACGCGGCCCATTACGGTGGGGCGTGCGGCGGGCATAACAGTCCTTGGGCCGATGATTTTGCAGCCCGTGCGGCAAGGTTTCAGGCGCAATTCCCGAACGCACGCTGGCTTGGTCAGCCCCCCGTGCAAATGGCCCGTGATTTGGCGCGCCAATATGGTGTTGGAAGTCATAAGTGCCCGTAATTCCGCTTAGCGTTCAAACGCGCTATTCGCAGGTCCCAGCCGACAAAACATCAGCCGTGTCTTTGCGGCAATAGCCTGCCTCTTCCATCGCGAACCTGAGCGTGTCCAAATCAGAAAAGCTGTCACCTGTACAGGTGAGCGAAGCCAATTCTTGTTCGCCGCGCAAGACCTCTAACCCGCTGCTTTGCGTCTGATCTATTTTGTCATAGGCGGCATAAAGCACGTAGGAAAACTGGCCGCTGGGCAGGGTGATCCTGTCCCAAATCGTGCGCCCGATCCCGTTCCACGGCTGCATGGTTATCGCGTCAAACCCGCGGGTCAGCTCAAGTTCGGGGGCCGCACTGGGACCAAACCGATAGGTCACGCTTTGGTCGTCCGTGGTCATGCACAGCTCGACCCGTTTGCTGCCTAAAGAACAAGAAAATAGCTCGATCTGATTGCCTGCGCAGACGGCCAACGCGGGTGCTGCAAAGGCCATCATCGCGGTGAACATGGCGACAGTTTTGAACGCTCGTTTCATGATGGGAACCTTACGCACGACACACAGGTGTGTGTGTCAATCAAAGACCCGATCGCCCATTTGGTCGATAAAGACTTTGGATTTGTTGATGCTGGCTTGAACCGCTTCGTCCTCGGACGCAAGCGTATCAACGCGCATCAGATTGTGTACTTTGACCTCGCCGTTGATGTCTTTTTCGATCCTTGCCGCAATGCGAAACCCGCCTTTGGCAGGGATAGGATCGGGGAAAATCAGGAAGTCTTTGTAGAGCTCTGGTTCAATATCTTTGACCTTAGGCTTGCCGCCAAAGAGTTTTGAGAGAAGTCCCATGTTGCTATGCCTCATGTCGTTTTGATTTAGGGGAGTGTGGCGTGTGTGGTGGCGAAGGGCAAGATAGCTATAACCACATCTAGTCAGATTAACGCTTAGGAAAAAGCCGCTCTTTTTGACGCCCCCAAAAACTGACCGCGCTCCTAAGCCTCAATTTAGATTCCCAGACACTAATCGTTTCGCCGCCTTTACGTTTAGATTGCATTTCCGCAAAGTGCTTTGCTTGCAACTTCTGTTTCTTATCACGATCCGCTTGTGTAGAAATTTCTGACTTGATGCTAGAATAACCACTGGCAATGTTCTTCCAATCGTCGCGCAACTTTTTCATTTGTTCTGCCATTTGCAACTCAGGCGAACGACTTCCCAGGCTCGACATATTTTTAAGACCCGTCAAATCAAAAGAATAAATTAAATTTTCACGCCGCTTGGATAAAGGATGCCGTTTCCAGCTTGTAGTGATGGTTGTTTTAAAGTCTTTGACCGCGTCGAAGTCGCTGGCGGAACTTGTGAGCGTCTGGCCCGGTCGGAGAATACTAATATTGCTAAATGGCGTATCCTCAGCTGCTTTAAGTTGATTATCCGGAATTGCAGGATCAAACGAAACTTGAATATCAAACGCAGGCGCATTGCCCGCATTGCACACAACCAAGTCCATATGCCGCAGGGACCACTGATTTATCTCTAACGAAGCAACGACTTGAGCTTGCGATGAGGCCTTTGCCATAGCGTTTGTAGCTCGCGCCAAAACCCAAGTAAGCACTGCCAAAACGATGGTAGCGATGGCAGTTACAACTGCCATCGCTGGCTCAGCCCATGTAGCTGTAAGGAGCCCATTGAAAAATTCTAGCGTTTTAGAAACGCTATCAGATATCAACAAACCTAGGTCCATTTACTGATCCAAGAAACTCCGCAGCTTGCGGCTGCGACTTGGGTGCTTCAATTTCCGCAAAGCCTTCGCCTCAATCTGACGAATACGTTCGCGGGTCACTGAGAACTGTTGGCCCACTTCTTCCAGCGTGTGGTCGGTGTTCATGCCGATGCCGAAACGCATCCGTAGGACCCGTTCTTCGCGTGGTGTGAGGGACGCCAGAACCCGTGTGGTGGTTTCTTTGAGGTTTTCCTGAATAGCGGAATCCAAAGGCAGGATCGCGTTCTTGTCCTCAATGAAATCGCCGAGTTGTGAATCTTCCTCGTCGCCAATGGGCGTTTCCAAAGAAATAGGCTCTTTGGCGATTTTCATCACTTTGCGGACTTTTTCCAAAGGCATTTGCAGTTTGGCTGCCAATTCCTCGGGTGTCGGTTCGCGGCCAATTTCGTGCAACATCTGACGGCCTGTGCGCACAAGTTTGTTGATCGTCTCGATCATGTGCACAGGAATACGGATGGTGCGCGCTTGGTCAGCGATAGAGCGCGTAATCGCTTGGCGGATCCACCACGTCGCGTAGGTCGAGAATTTGTACCCACGACGGTATTCAAACTTATCAACCGCTTTCATGAGGCCGATGTTGCCCTCTTGAATGAGATCGAGGAATTGAAGACCACGGTTGGTGTATTTCTTGGCGATGGAAATCACGAGACGCAAGTTGGCCTCGACCATTTCTTTTTTCGCCTGACGCGCTTCTTTTTCGCCTTTTTGCACCTGTTGAACGATGCGGCGGAATTCAGAGATATCAACACCAACGTATTGACCAACGATGGCCATTTCGCCGCGCAGTTCTTCGATTTTTGGCGTGAAACGCTCGATCAGCATCTGCCAACCGCGACCGGTTTTCTCGCCCATACGCTCAAGCCAGTTTGGATCAAGCTCAACACCACGGTAGGCGTCGACGAATTCACGACGGTTGATCCGCGCTTGGTCCGCGAGTTTCACCATGTTGGAATCGATGGACATGATACGACGGTTGATGCCGTAAAGCTGGTCGATCAAGGCTTCGATACGGTTGTTGTGCAGGTGAAGCGAGTTCACCAAAATCACGATTTCCGTGCGCAGCGCTTGGTATTCGGCCTCGTTGGCTTTCGAGAAAGACCCGTCTTCGTTCAAGGTCGCGGACATGCGCAAATCTTGCATTTCAGACAGACGCGCAAAGTCGTTGGAGATGTTCAAGAGCACTTCCAAAACCTGTGGTTTCAAAGCGGCTTCCATCGCGGCCAAAGACATGTTGGCTTGTTCGTCTTCATCGTCATCATCATCGTCAGAGACAATCGGGTTGCCATCGGCATCCAACTCAGGGGACGCAGCCTTTTCAGCTGCAGGGGCCGCAGCCGCGCCCGCAACACCAGGGGTCACAACGCCGCCGACAACGTTTTCTTCATCGTCGCCATCGATGCCTGTGCCAAAGGTGGCCTCAAGGTCGATCACGTCGCGCAGTAAAATGTCTTCGGTCAAAAGCTCGTCATGCCAGATCGTGATCGCTTGGAAGGTCAAAGGGCTTTCGCACAGACCGGCGATCATCGTGTTGCGACCAGCTTCGATCCGTTTGGCGATCGCGATTTCGCCTTCGCGCGACAACAGCTCAACAGAGCCCATCTCGCGCAGGTACATCCGCACAGGATCATCGGTGCGATCAAGCTTTTCGGTTTCAGAATTCGCCAAGGTGAGATCGCGGTTTGTATCCGCTTTCACCAGATCGCCACCGGCGATGACTTCTTCTTCTTCTTCGTCTTCGATAATATTGATGCCCATTTCAGACAGCATCGACATCACGTCTTCGATTTGCTCGGAGCTGACCTGTTCAGGTGGCAGAACTTTATTAAGCTGATCGTAAGTGATGTAGCCTTTCTCACGGGCTTCCGCGATCATCTTTTTGACCGCCGCTTGGCTCATATCGAGACCAACATCTGCTTCTGCGACGTCGGTTTTTTGATCGTCGTTGTCCTTAGCGGCCATCCGGCTCTCCTCAGTCGAAAACGTTTCCTGCGACCCACCTATCTAAAACAGGCGAATCAATGGCTTTACGAATCATGTCACGCGAATCAACGATTCGCCACCCGTTTACCCATATTTCCTTAACCGCCCCTGCACCAGAGGGTGCCGCGCGATGAGTTTTATATAGTTTAACGCAACCAAAAGGCTACTTAGCCCCACCTTGCGCGCCTTTTCCCTTTGAAATCCGCGCAATCAGATCATCCAAAGCGCGACGTTCGTCGCGTTTCATCTCAGCGCCATTGGCACCGATATCGTATTCAGCGCGGTCCTCTGCCTCGGCTTTGGTCGCACGATTGCGCGCCTCTGCGGCTTGCGCCAAGCGCCATGTGACGTTTTCATCATCCGCAGACACCATATCTAAGATGCCATCACTCAGTTCCGTCGAATAGCCGCGGCGCGCCTTGAGCTTGGCCAATTCTTCGGTCAGGCACATCTGCGCCGTCTCGACATCTGGGCGTTGCACTTGGGACGCGATTTGCACATGGGGATGCGCCATCAAACGATCAAGGGCTGGTTTGCCACAATCAGACAGAACCTTGTCCCATAGGGCTTGTGGATCGGTCTCATCGGCATGGGTCAGCAGCGCGTGAAGTAGGCTGGCGTGCTCGGCGTTGGCGGGATGCAGCGCCTCGAGCCGTGCATCAAATTCAAGGATTACGGATGGATTGCGCAGCGCCGTGGCCAAGATCACCGCCTCGCGCAGAAAATCCACATAGCTGTCATCAGACGAAGCTATAAGCGAGGTTTTGGTCGAAAGCACAGGCACGGCAGGCAATTTGAACGACTTGGTTTTGGGGTCCCATTCGCGTTTGGGGCGCGCCTCGAAATCGTTTTTGCGCTTGCCGCCTGCCCTGTCATGTCCAGCTTCGTCACGCCCAGCGCCGCCAGTGCCCCCGTTTTGGCCAGACCCACTGTTTTGGCCAGACCCAGAAGGCGCATCATTGTAGCGTTCATCATACCCCGCATCATAGCCGCCGTGATCCATGCCCGCATATCCCGCGTCATAGCTGGGGGGCGGTGGCGCGGCGAAATCTGGCACCATGGCAAAAGGATCGCTGCCTTGGTCCAACTCGCTTTGCGTGCGTTTGGATTGAAACAGCTCGAACCGCATGTCTTTGAGAATTTCACCGTAATGGCGTTTGATCGAGCGATCTTTGATCGGGGTGATGGCATCGCGCAGCGCTTTGTCCAAGGACGCGCGGCGCTCAGGACTGTCGAACACTTTGCCCTCGGTTTCGCGCTGCCACAGCAAAGCGACCATGGGCACAGCGGCCATCAACACGGCGCGCATCCCTGCGCGACCTTCGGCTTTGATCAGGTCATCTGGGTCTTTGCCTTCGGGCATAATGGCAAAGCGCAGGGATTTTCCGGCCTCGAGCAAAGGCATCGCCAGATCGATCACCCGCATGGCAGCGCGCAAGCCTGCTTTGTCGCCATCTAGTGCGATCACCGGTTCAGGATGCATCCGCCACATCAGTTGCAATTGGCGCTCTGTCACGGCAGTCCCCAGTGGGGCCACTGTGGCCTCAAACCCAGCTTCTGACAGAGCAATGACATCCATATAGCCTTCGGCCACAACCAAAGTTTGGCCTTTGCCGCAGGCCGTGCGCGCGCCGCCGTGGTTGTAAAGCGCAGCCCCCTTGTCGAACAACAGCCGCTCTGGACCATTCAGATATTTCGCCCGCGCGTTCGGATCCATCGAGCGCCCGCCGAATGAAATGGCGCGGCCTCTTGCGTCACGAATGGGGAAAATAATGCGGTCGCGGTAAAAATCGTACGCCCCGCGCCCATCGTCAGGCTTGGCCGCGACGCCCGCCTCGATGGCCATCTCTTCTGAGACACCATTGGCTTTGAGATGCGCCAGCAATGCATTGCCGTTTGGCGCATAGCCGATCTCGAACCGGTCCCGCGTGGCCTCTGACATGCCGCGCCCGTCCAGATAATCGCGCGCAGACCCACCGCTGGCTTGGGACAAGGACATGCGAAAGAACCGCACGGCGGCCTCAGTGACCTTGGCCAGTTCAGTGCGTTTGTCGGATTTTTCTTGCGCCACAGGATCGCGTGCAGGCATCGGCATGCCCACTTCGCCCGCCAAAATTTCGACCGCTTCCATAAAACTGGCGTTTTCGGTTTCGCGGATAAAGGAAATCGCATCGCCTTTTGCGTGGCAGCCAAAGCAATAGTAAAAGCCTTGTTTGTCATCGACGTGAAAGGAGGCGGATTTTTCTTGGTGAAACGGGCACGGCGCCCACATGTCACCTTTGCCTTGGTTGGATTTGCGCGCGTCCCACATGACTTTGCGTCCGACCACTTGGGTCAGGGAACTTCTGGCGCGCAGTTCATCTAGGAATCCGGGTGGCAATGACATGGACATATTATCTGCGCCCGCGTCGCCAGAGTCCAGCGCGGCTCTGCGTCTTTGCGCTGAGAACCGCGCCCCTCAGCTGCCCAGTTTGAAGACGGCAGCATGTCTTTCAAATGACAGGCTGAAACGTGGTCATGAAGTATGGCCAATTGGTTAACATGGCCTTGCCAGTCGGCGCCAATGCGCGCCCGCAAGACGTCGACGATTCGTGTGTTGATTCGTAATTTGGCAAGGTGCACCGCCACAACGCGGCGCCCAAGTGTCGACAGTATGGCTTTAATATGATGCCCCAAACGCTTTGTGGCACCCTTATGTTCAATGGAAAGCAAAAATGAACATAAGTTCTAAAAATGAATAAATATCCACGAAAATAGCACAGAGTCAGTGGGTTTCGTTTTACTTTGTTAACGCCATAAGCGATATTGGCGTGTCGATGTGGGCCTTAAGCAAGCCTGTGAAGCATCGGCATTTGGGAAATGGGGGCACCACAACACAATATTAGTTGGTGCGACAATGTTTGGGACGACACAGAGAACTCGGGGCACCGCTCATAAAGCGCGTTCAGCCAAGACACGTGAATGGTGTCAGGCTGGAGTGAACCGAACCAAGTCAATCGCGCGCCTTTATGCGCGGAACGAAGATGGATCTCTCATCATCTTCGGGCTTTTTACGTTTGTAATCATTATGGTCCTGACGGGCATCGGTGTGGACATTGCGCGCCACGAAACGCTGCGCACCGAGTTGCAAGGCACAGCCGACCGCGCCGTTTTGGCCGCAGCCAACAGTTCATCAACAGACGATGCCACAGCCGTTGTCGAAGATTATTTTGAAAAGGCAGGCTTATCGAGCTACCTGTCAACCGTTGACGTCGAAAGCGCGGGCTCGGGCTCAAGCGTGACCGTAACCGTTGATGCCAGTTTTTCGACCTATTTTTTGCACTTCGCGGGTTTGGACACCTTAGAGCTCAACACCTACAGCACCGCCGAGCAAGGCATGACCGAGCTTGAGGTTGCGCTGGTGCTCGATGTGTCTGGCTCTATGGGCAATGATGACAAATTGACAAATTTGGCGACCGCAGGTGCAGAGTTTGCAGAAACTGTATTCGACAACTCTGAAGAAGATTCAGCGACCATATCGGTTATCCCTTATGCGACGCAGGTCAATGTTGGTTCAATCATCGCATCGCAATTCTCGCTCGAAGACAGCCACGATTCCTCTTACTGTTTCAACTTTACTGAGGATGATTTTTCATCAAACACGGTCGATTTGATCACGGATGATGACCCAGAGTCCTACGTCCAGACGGCCAATTTTGATCCTTGGTACTACAACGACACATACGTATACGCGGATGCAGAGTTGTCGATGGTGGTGTGCAACCCCGACGAAAACAACCAAGTGTTGCCCTTCTCGACCACTTATACTGAGGTCTCTGACAAAATTGCAGGGCTCACGGATGACGGCAACACATCCATCGATGTCGGCGTTAAATGGGGCATGACCTTTTTGGACCCATCCTTTCAAGACGTGACAACGGAATTGATTGCCCAAGGCGAAATCGATGCGTCAAACGCAGGTCGCCCCGTTGAGTATTCTGACACCGCGCTCAAAGTGATGGTGGTGATGACGGACGGCACGCATACATCGCAGTTCTATATCCCTGATGAGTACCGCTCTGGTGAATCAGACATTTACATTGATGCAGACACAGACCGCGTATCTTTCGCTGCCGATTATGAAGAGTGCACAACGACAACATCGACCTCCTCTGGCCGTCGGGGGAGAACGACCTCGACAACAACCTGCGAAGACGTGGACGGTTACTACGCACCCTACGACGAAGAGTATTACGACGCCCCCTATGGTGGATGGGATGACGTACGCCTGTTGGATTGGTCTGAAGTTTGGGATCGCTACACCATCAAGTCCCACGCCTACATGCGTTACGACGAATCTGGCGATTCAGACGATTACTACGACTGGATTGACTACACATACGCGTATGTCGACGACGACGACAAAGACGACCGTTTGTCAGACGCCTGCGATGCCGCGAAAGCCGAAGGTATTATCATTTTCACGATCGGCTTTGAGGCCCCTGACGATGCCGAAGAAATACTGGAAGACTGCGCCTCATCCTCATCGCATTACATAGATGTCGACGGTCTTGATGTGACGGACGCCTTTGCAGCTATCGCGACAAAAATCACCGAATTGAGGTTGGTTGAATGAATATGTTTTCGCGCCTAAAGCGGCTCACAAGACGTCATGCGCAAGACGATAGCGGGGCCACCTCGACCATCGAATTTTGTCTCCTGTTCCCGATTTTCATCTTTGTCATGATGGGGGGATACGAAATCGGCTATTACACTGTGTCCTCGACAATGTTGGACCGCGGTTTAGATTTAGCCGTGCGTGATGTACGTTTGGGGATCATGGACGAGGTTGACTTGGACACGATGAAAAGCAGCGTTTGCACCTATGCGACCTATGTCAGAAACTGTTCAGACAACATCAAGATCGCACTTGAACCTGTTGACGCATCCGACTTTGATGCGCCCACGACCTATGCGGAGTGTATTGACCGATCTGCCGAAGTGGATGTTTCCACGACATTTACAGATGGCAGCGAAAACGAGCTGATGTTGGTCCGTGTTTGTGTGAATGTTGACCCTATTTTTCCAACAACTTGGCTGGGTGCACAACTCGAGTCCTATGAAGGTTCTGGTTACGCTATGGTGTCGACCTCAGCTTTCGTTAATGAACCAAACACATAAGGGCGTAGCAGCATGACATATTTCCGCACACTCACGCAGCGCGCCGTCTGTTTCGCCCGCCGCTATAAAAACAATACCCAAGGTTCCATGAGCATCGAAGCTGTTTTGACGCTGCCCCTCCTCTTGTTGGGGTTGCTTTTTTCCTACACTTATTTCGCTGCGTTTCAGGTCAAAAGCACGGCCAACAAAGCCGCCTATACGGTCTCAGACTATATGTCGCGCCAAACGGATTCCATCGACTCTGATTTCATCGAAGGTTTGGCCAGCATTTACGGTTTTTTAACCAACACGGGGACTTATACCCTGCGCGTCTCGTCTGTGACATGGTCAGAAACCGACGGGGATGGTGCATACGAACTCGAGTGGTCCTATGCTGCCGACAGCGGCGACGCTCTCACCGATGAAACCCTCTCAGACATCGAGGACAGCATACCGTCTTTGACCAGTGGTGAAACTGTGCTGATTGTAGAAACAACCACAGACTGGGCGCCGATCTTTGAGGTCGGGCTCGACAGTGTGACGTTTTCTGATTTCGTCGCCACCAAGCCACGCTATGCAACGCAAGTGACGTTCGACGATAGCTAACACAGGTGCGGCAGTTGTTTTGCGACACTGTGCTCTGAAAGAAATGCGCTCTGAAAGAACTGAGCTCTGGCAAAAATGAGCCCAGACAGAACAGTCGGACGCGCCGTCGAAAGCTCAAAAAAAATGGCCGTCTCAGTCGAGGCGGCCATTGTTCATGTGGATGGGTGTAACGACACTCGCCTGCGATGTTGCCGACAGGCTTACGTCTCGGCTTGCTCGTCCAGGCGTCTGTGCACAACACGCGCGGCCAAAACATCCGCCATCGCTTTGCCAGCCCCAGGCGACGTGACGCCACCGACGCCGATGCGACGCCCAAGACGCCACCACAGACCAGGTGCCCAGCCGCGGCGCGACGGCATATTGTCATTCAGCACAATCACAAATCCGTTGGACGGCTTAAACGCGAACGCGCCGCGCTGCACGTGATGAATGTCGTCGATCTGGCACAGCACTCGACCGCCCTCTTCGCGGACATCTTCGGCCGTCATCAAAATATCGCGC
Organism: Pacificibacter sp. AS14; assembly: GCF_038899935.1. NCBI lineage: Bacteria > Pseudomonadati > Pseudomonadota > Alphaproteobacteria > Rhodobacterales > Roseobacteraceae > Pacificibacter > Pacificibacter sp. AS14. The sequence continues at coordinate 3,794 of NZ_JBBMQI010000021.1, read as the reverse complement.
GAGGTGGATACCCAAAGACGGTAGGTGCCATATAAAAGCACCGCCCCCATGGCGAGCAAAAACACCTTGCCGATCAACGCCACGGGTGGTGTCGTCAGCAAAATCCAAAAATGGATCAAGCCCAAGCCCCCCAATGTCACAACTGCAAACACCCGCCGAGGCATCGTCGCTGGCAACGCGAATACTTTCTCTTCGGGTTGATGCTCTGCAGACATCGCCTTGTAGCCGTCTTCATTTTGGTCGCTCATGAGACCCTCCTCAAAAGATGTGCCGCGTTAAAATCTTTCAACTGCCTAGCGTGCAGCGACGCAAACGAAAAGCGAAAACCGGCCCAAGCCCAGTTTGCGCCCAAGCTCAGCCCCAGTTCCATCCGGTTTTACGGCCGTGACGCATTGCTCCCCTGTCATGCGCAAGATAAGGTCTCAATAATTTTGTCCACCTCGAAAGTCCTTGTTATGTGCCGCTCATATATCAGCTTGCAGTCTGCATCAGCATGCCCCGTCAGGCGCGCCTTGGCCGTGGCTGTTGTCTGCGCGGCTCTCATCGGCTGCACATCGCCCCCAGACTTACAAGGGCGTGTCGCGAAAGCTGACAGCACAAGCCCTTGGCCCACACTGTTCACCACCGCGCAATTGGCACAATCGGTTACACCAGCTCTGACCGGGGCCAACACCGGCACGCAAGCCACCGCAATCTTGGCCGCGCGCGCCGCTGCCCTACGCGCCCGTGCTCGTGGACTGTCAGCGCCGGTTCTGGACAGTGCCTCACGAAAGCGCCTTTTGGCCGCTGTCGCGCGCCATCCCTAACCTGCCCGCGCCATACAAGCCTTAAGCCCTCATTTGTGGTCGCGCAGACGCTGCGGCTTCCCTCGCATTCAGTTGCACAGGCCCGCAGAAGTCGATAACAGACGTGCAAGTTAAATTTCATCGTTTGGAGCGCATCATGCCCGCAGAAAACCTCGCCAAAGCCCCCCTTCGTCTCGGAATTGCAGGATTGGGCACGGTCGGCATGGGCGTGGTCAAAATCGTGCAAGAAAAAGCCGATCTTTTGGCGCTACGCACAGGCCGCGACGTGGTTATTTCCGCAGTCTCAGCGCGCTCGAAATCCAAAGATCGCGGCTATGATCTGTCTGGCTACGCTTGGGAAGACGATCCCGTCGCCTTGGCCAAACGCGATGACGTTGATGTGTTTGTCGAGCTTATGGGCGGCGATTCTGGCCCCGCCAAAACCGCAACAGAAGCCGCTTTAGCCCTTGGCAAAGATGTGGTCACCGCCAACAAAGCACTCTTGGCGCATCACGGTCAGGCTTTGGCTGAAACAGCCGAAGAAAATGGCGCAGTTTTGCGCTTTGAAGCGGCCGTTGCTGGCGGCATCCCCGTGATGAAAACCCTCACCGAAGGGCTGGCCGGCAATGGCATCACCCGCATCATGGGTGTGATGAACGGCACCTGCAATTACATCCTCACCCGTATGCAAGCCACCGGCCAAGGTTATAACGCCCTGTTCGATGAATGTGCGCGTCTGGGATACCTCGAGGCCGATCCGCAGCTTGACGTAGGCGGCATTGATGCGGGCCACAAACTGTCGCTTTTGGCCTCTGTCGCCTTTGGCACGAAAGTCAATTTTGCCGCCGTGGAATTGGAAGGCATCGAACGCATCACCAATGAAGACATCGCCCATGCTGCCGATATGGGTTATAAAATCAAACTCTTAGGCGTAACGCAAATGTCTGGCCGCGGCCTAGAACAGCGCATGACACCCTGTCTTGTGCCTGATACATCGCCTTTGGGGCAGCTCGATGGCGGCACCAATATGGTGGTGTTGGAAGGCGATGAAGTGGGTCAAATTGTGTTGCGCGGGGCTGGCGCTGGCATGGGGCCGACGGCTTCCGCTGTGATGTCCGACATCTTGGATATCGCGCGCGGCACGCGGATCACCACATTCGGTCAACCTGCTGCCACTCTGATTGACGCCACCCCAGCGGTTGCCGCCACCCCTGCGCCTTATTACTTGCGGCTGGCACTTGTCGACAAACCGGGTGCCATGGCAAAAATCACCAGCGCCTTGGGCGATGCAGGCGTGTCTATCGACCAAATGCGTCAATACGGCCAAACCGACAACGCCGATGTCGCCCCCGTTTTGATCGTCACCGATCCAACCCCGCGCAGCGGTTTGGATGCTGCGATCGAGACAATGCAAGCCACAGGTGTTCTGGTCTCAGACCCCGTCGCGATCCGTATTGAGATGGTCTAGGGTTTCTTATTCGGCGCGCGCTTTGAACACGCGCGCCAAAGACCTGATCTGGCATCAAGGGTATCTTTGCCCGCTTAAAGCGAAGGTCCGTTACGGCAGACGTCAAGGTCTGCTCTAAGGTCTGCTCTGCGGACGAAGCGTAAATTCGCTGCGGCTGCGCCAATGTCCGCAAAGAAATGGACCGCCTATGATATGACAGCTCGTCGGGGTCTCATCCTGTTTAGTTGAAGCAGCAGCAAAAACGCCGTCAGTCCCAGAACACCCAATACAGCAAATACCGCTTCGGGACCGATGTATCCTAGAAGCATTGCCAGGACAGGGGCGGCGAGCGCGTTAATCAAATTCATCGGAAGCGCGATGGTGGCCATCGCTGCAGCGTAGTTCGACGTGTCATAGAAAACCAAGGGCATGGTCGCGCGCGCAACGGCAAAGGCACCGCTGCCGATGCCGAACAGTACAAGATAGCCCGTCACCGACACGATACCTGCGCCGCCGATCCAAATAACGCCCAGTCCAAACGGGATCATCGCGCCGCAAACCAGTGCTGTGGACAGACCATCCCATTTTTTCCCACCAAGTAAGTCGATGCATCGCCCCCCGACCTTGAATGCTCCGAGGAGCGAAGCCACTGCGACCGCCCCGCCCATGGTCATTCCCATGGCCCGCATGAGCTCGATGCCCACCGCCTCGACCCCGAAGGTGACAAAACTGTTCAATGTGATTGCCGCTACGAGGAAGAAAAACACGCGCCCCATACGGCGTTCTCCCTGAATACCCGTTGCAGTTGGTGCGCCCTCGGTAGCTGGCAGGCCGAACCAGATGCCCGGCCCCACAAAACAAATCATAAGCACCGCATAGATGGCGAGGGTATCGCGCCAGCCTACCAGATGGTCCAGAAAGGCGGTCAGCGGCAGGAATACACTTCCGGCCAGCCCTGTGGCCAGCATCAGCGTCCCGATGAAGCCGCGGGCGCGGTGCCCGGCATATTCGGCAAGATAGGCGTAAGCAGAGGTGGTCAGAAACATTGCGGCACCCAGACCGGTGAGCGCCCAGGCAGCCCAGTAGAAGGGCAGGTCGGGCGAAAGCGCAACGGCACCGAGGCCTAGCCCCACGACACCGGCCCCTATCGACATTACCCGTTGCGTACCGAACCTGCGAAACCCCCGACCCGCAAGGGGTGCGACAATGGCCATGGCAACAAACATGACTGAGCTCCCAAGAAAAGCCGTAGGCAGGCTGGTTTCCAGCTCCTCTGCAACCGCTTGCGCGATCACTGGCAAGACGCTCACGACTCCCCAACCGAGAATTTGGGTAAGGGCTAGAATTGAAAGGGCAGTTACTTGTTGGCGCATCGTATCTGCGTAATAGAATGATGTGACACTGGTGTAATGCCAGAGGGAATTCCTCTCGACGATGATAGTTTCAAAGCAGACCTTCATCCCCTCGTGCGGCAAACAACACCAAGGGCGGTGGCCTCAACTGGTCGGCGCAACACTTTAATCTTTAGGAAGAGATGGAGTGTTTTAAATGAAGTACCGTAC
>NZ_JBBMQI010000020.1:0-80776 GCF_038899935.1 Pacificibacter sp. AS14 | reverse complement strand
TAAATCCTGGTACGGTACTTCATTTAAAACACTCCATCTCTTCCTAAAGATTAAAGTGTTGCGCCGACCAGTTGAGGTCGCCACATTTTATTTCAATTGAGTGAGATTGCCAAGCTTCAGTAGCAATGCCTGGAAACCGCAACGAGAAAAATACCTTTATCGTCAAGCATGCAAAATTCGATCAGCGGCAACAGCCGCGGAGGTCCGATTGTCGACACCCATTTTTTGAAAGACCTGCTCAAGATGCTTGTTAACAGTGCGAGGGCTCAGACCCAGAATCGCGCTAATATCACGGTTGCTCTTGCCAAGCGTCAACCAATATAGAACTTCGGATTCACGGCTGGTGAGTGACAATAGCCGTCCTAAAATCTGTTCATTGGTTTCGTTTTTGCCCTGAGTAAATTTGACGAGGATTTCATTCGAACTTGAAATACCTACATAGCGAAAATCATAGTGATCGATGATCAATGGTGCGATTTGCGACACGGGTTTTCGCGCGCAATTTAGCAACCAAGCCTGCAGCACTTCATAGTCTGCCGCAGACATATCGAACGCGGCCATGGCCATTTTGGACCCCCAGCGCAAAGTACCGTTTGCATCAAACGCCAGCAAAGAGCGGCCGGATAAATCATGTGCATCCCGGGCACTTTGGATTAGCTTAGAATTTACGATGTGGATGCCTATCCGCGCCACCAATTCATCAACGACAACCGGCTTGGTGATGTAATCCACCCCCCCCGCAGTGAGCCCACGCAAGACATCATCAGGTTCGGTCAGGCCGGTCATGAAAATGACTGGGGCGGGTGTAGGATGGTTCCCCTGTTTCAGTTTTCGACAAGTTTCAAACCCATCCATGCGGGGCATGATTGCATCCATAAGAATGACATCGGGATTTACCCGCGCGGTCAGTTCTATCGCGGTTTGACCATCGCGCGCGACGATGACGGACATGCCGTCCTCTTCCAATGCGGCTGAAACCATCATCAGGGAATCCGGATCGTCATCGACAACCAGCGCGATATTCTGTTCCGTTGCATAAGGTTCACCCATTGATGTCCACCTCAAGTTGTCGTGCCATGCCATTCAGATCAAAGGACGCAAGTTGGGCTTTGAGGGTCGCGAGCAGTTGGGTTGGGCAAGCATTTGTGTCTTCAAGTTCACTGAGAAATTGGCGCAGCGCTGACGCTTGGCCAGACAGTGCAAGTTCAACAATGAAAGTTGCGTGTTCTGCCGAAAGTTCGGATGGCTGATCTTGAACTTCGACAACAGCATTTCGCAGTTTGAGTTCCAGTTTCAAAAGTTCAGCCGTGCGGATCACAAGATCATCAAGATTGTAGGGTTTCGCGATGAATGCGTCATAAAGTACCAACTGTTCCGTCGGCATCTTCGCGTCCTTCGCGTGCCCCGAAATCATGATGATCGGGACCCCGACCAAGACGCCATCTCGTAGGTGGCGCGCAAGCGACCAGCCATCCCGACCCGGCATATCAATATCCAAAATGAAGAGGTCCGGTGTGAAATCTGCCAGCATCTCAAGCGCAATTTCGGCATTTGAGGCCGTAACAACCGCGAAACCAAGCGGCTCAAATACATGGCTGACCAAAGCCAAATGATGCAAATCATCATCGACCACCATGATCGAGCGACGCGCCCCGTGATAGCCGATCACAGGGAGCGATCGCGCGTCGCGGGCGATGCTATCTTCATGAATGCTGTCATGTGCAACAGAGGGCAACATCAACTTGACGCGGAACGTGCTGCCTTGCCCGACGCGGCTTTCCACCTCAATGTCACCGCCTAAGATTTCAACAAGCAGCTTTGTGATCGTCAATCCGAGCCCCGAGCCGCGCGCGCCGTTGTGATTGGCGCGTTCAAACGGACGCCATATGCGGGGTAAGAACTGAGGATCGATGCCGACGCCTGTATCCGTTACTTCGATCAGTGCAATTTCATTGCGGTAGGTTACCCGTAAATGAACCGTGCCCTGTTCAGTATATCGCAACGCATTGGACAACAGATTGATCAGAATTTGCCTTAAACGCTTTTCGTCAAAGGCAATCCACGTCGGAAAATTGCCGCGGGTTTCGACCTCGAAGGCGATACCTTTGCTGCGGGCCTCTTCCTCAAAAATCGAGGCGACCTGTTTGAGAAACATGCGCAGACTGATCCGGTCGCGCATGATCTCAAGGCGGCCAGCTTCGATCCGAGAAATGTCCAGCAACCCCTCAATCAAGCCTGCAAGATGCTCGCTGCTGCGCCGGATCGTTGTCACTGAATCCTTGCGATGTGACTGAATTTTCGGATCTCTCTCCAGTATTTGGGCAAAGCCGTAGATTGCATTCAAAGGAGTTCGCAACTCATGACTGAGGCCGGTCATGTAACGAGTTTTTGCGAGATTTGCTGCTTCGGCTTTGTCTTTGGCAGCTTGCAGCGCGATGTCCGTGCGTTCGTGTGCGCGAATTTCACGCAGCAAGCGGTCGGTTTGTCGGTTGGTTTCTGAGCGGGCGCCACGGTGGCTTTCGTTGACCAAGAGGAACATCCAGACTGAAATTCCGATGATGATCAGGACAATCCCGAAGATCACCGTAAGAACGGCTACAAAATTTTCAGATCCCTCAAGCGAGCGTATCAAGAGTAAAAATGCGCCGAAACAGCCACCAACGAGACTGGTGTAGACCACGAACCGTGAGAGGCGGGAGACCAAAAACGTGACGATTTCGGGAGAGAACAGTCGGTTCAGCATTGCTCGGAAGGTGTTTTCAAAGCGCGCATGCGGTTTGCAGGCGTCCTGACAATTGCCGTCCAAGGTACAACATAATGAACAAATGGCACCGGTATGAAAAGGACAGTGGGTCATGTCTTCGGCGTCAAAACGGTAATCGCAGACCGAACAGCTTTGCAGCCCGTTTGGCGCGTCCGGGGCCGTTGGGCGGGCCAAATAGTATTTCCCGCCTGTGCCATAAGCGATCAGCGGGGCAAAAATGAAGGCGGACCCGAGTGCGATGATCGTTGAAAATGCCTGCGCCAATGGCCCTGCCGCGCCTGATACGGCCACAAGTGATAAGATACAGGCAAGACCCATCGCGCCAATGCCAACCGGATTGAAATCATAAAGATGCGCGCGGCGAAATTCTATTCCCTTTGGGCTAAGACCCAACGGCTTGTTGACCACCAAATCAGCCACCAATGCGCCGATCCAGGCTACGGCGACATGGGAATATAGCCGCAGCACCTGCTCCAACCCCTCAAACACACCCAATACCATCAACATCAAAGCGATGCCCACGTTGAAAACCAGCCAAACCACCCGTCCGGGATGGCTGTGTGTCAGGCGCGAGAAGAAGTTCGACCATGCGATGGACCCCGCATAGGCATTGGTCACATTGATCTTGAGTTGTGAGAGCACAATGAACAAGCCGGTTAGGATTAGCACTATCGCCGGTGATCCCAAGACCTGGTCAAAGGCTGTAAAATACATCAACGTCGGATCGCCGGCATCCGCCAGCGGGACCCCTTCGCGCACCGCCAATGTGACCAGATACGACCCGGCGAGCATCTTTAATACACCGATTACCGACCAGCCAGGCCCGGCTATGACCAATGCTGTCCACCAGTTTCGGTGGTCTTGGGCAGTCTTCGGCTCCGGCAGGAAGCGCAGGAAATCCACCTGTTCTCCGATTTGTGCGACCAGCGAGAAGATAACGCCGGAGGCTGCACCGAACATCAACAGTGTTGACGCTCTCTTGCCCGCCTCCGTTCCTTCAAAGCCTACCCAAGCGTCGATATCATAGCCCACGAAGGCCAACAAAGCGAACGGCAGAATATGCAGAACAACCCAAAGTGGTTGGGTCCATGTCTGGAACGACGAAATTTTTGAAAACCCGTTCACGACCAACGGGATCACGACTAAAGAACTGACGACATAGCCCCAGAAAATGGGCAATCCGAACAAGAAATCGAGCGCAAGCGCTAGGATTGCCGCCTCAAGTGCGAAGAAAATGAACGTGAATGAAGCGTAGATCAGTGATGTGATCGTTGATCCGATGTAGCCAAATCCGGCCCCGCGCGTCAGCAAATCGATGTCGACGCCATATCGCGCCGCATAATAGCAAATTGGTAAACCTGTCAGGAACAGCAGTGCACCGACAAACATAATCGCGGCGATGGCGATATCAAAGCCGTAGGTAATTGTGACTGCGCCGCCAATTGCCTCAAGCGCCAGAAACGAGATTGATCCGATGGCAGTATTGGCGACGCGCGCATAGCTCCAACGCCGCGCCCTGCGGGCTGTAAAGCGCAAGGCGAAGTCTTCCATCGTTTCATTTGCGACCCAACGGTTATACGTCCGTTTCTCGCTGGTCGCCTTTAGTGCGGTCACCATTGCAACATATCCCCTATCGAACCCACAACAGGCACAAGTCACAGCAAACGCTGCTAGAATCGTGCTTGCGGCTTTGTGAACCTCGGTTGGTCTGAAATCATAAGGGACAAAATGCGCAGGCATATACGTCAATCGACGTATATCCGCCTACGACTATTCCGCTGATCCTGACAGAGCGAGCGAAACATAGAATCGCCCAATCTTTTAGCATCCAAAAAGGAATTGACATGTCCGACAAACCCTCATCGAAGGACCCAATGGCTGTTAGCCGACGCGCCATGATGGCCGGAAGCGCTGCATTCGGGGCCGCACTATTTGCACCATCTGGTCTGCGTGCGCAGGCGTACCCAACCGCAGAGGTCAACACGACCGGCCTTGCCGTCACCGATGACACTGTCACAATTGGTATCCTACATTCTGTAACTGGAACGATGGCAATCTCTGAAACGGGATCGGTTCAGGCGGAAAAGCTGGCGATTAGCCAGATTAACGAAATGGGCGGCGTTCTGGGCCGTCAGATTGAGATCATCCAGGAGGACGGCGCGTCTGACTGGCCGACCTTTGCCGAGAAAGCGCGTAAGCTTTTGGTCAGTGACAAGGTTGCATCCGTTATGGGGTGCTGGACCTCTGCCAGTCGCAAAGCCGTTCTTCCGGTCTTTGAGCAGCACAACGGGTTCCTGTACTACCCGACCTTCTATGAGGGCCTTGAGCAAAGCCCCAACGTTATCTACACAGGCCAGGAGGCCACGCAGCAAATTATCGCAGGGCTTGATTGGGTCAAGGAAACCAAAGGGGCAAACAGCTTCTATTTGCTGGGGTCCGATTACATCTGGCCACGCACATCCAACAAGATCGCCCGCAAGCACATCGAGGAATTCCTTGGCGGTGAAGTCGTTGGCGAAGATTACTATCCCCTTGGTCACACGCAGTTTAACTCGGTCATCAACAAGATCCGCCTGCGCAAGCCTGACGTGATTTATGCCATCGTTGTGGGGGGCTCGAACGTTGCCTTCTACAAACAGCTCAAGGCGGCTGGTATCGACATGACGGCAGAAGATCCCATCTTGCTGACCATCTCGGTCACTGAGGACGAAATCCGCGGCATTGGTGGCGAGAATATGGAAGGCGCGTATGCCTGCATGAAGTACTTCCAGTCTCTCGATAACCCGAACAACGTCGCATTTGTTGCTGCCTTTAAAGAGATGTGGGGCGAAGACATCGTCATTGGCGACGTGACGCAGGCCGCCTATCTGGGTCCATGGCTGTGGAAAGCCGCTGTCGAAAAGGCCGGGTCATTCGATGTGGACCGGGTCCGCGAGGCACAGATCGGCATCGAACTGACCAATGCACCCGAAGGCTATGTAAAGGTCCATGAAAACCACCACCTTTGGTCTAAGACACGTGTTGGTTTGGCGCTCGCCGATGGCCAATACGAAGTGGTGTTTGAAACCGCCGAACTCGTAGAACCTGATCCGTTCCCCGAAGGCTACCAGTAGGCGTCAAACGCAGGGGTGCCCCGTTACTTCCACGGACAGGGCACTCAACGTCTCACCATTCACCTAACAAAAGGAAGCCGCATGTTTTCTGACTATTCCATGTCCGAACTGGGCGCGATCTTCGCCATGCAAGGTTTTGCAGGTCTGATCTTGTTTTCCGTCTTCGTCCTGATGGCTTTAGGGCTCGCGATTATTTTCGGGCAGATGGGCGTCATCAACATGGCCCATGGGGAATTCATGATCTTGGGGGCATATGTCACCTACCTCGTGTCAAATCTCTTTGCGGCTTATCTTCCGGGGCTGTTTGGGGCCTATTTTTTTGTGGCGATGATCCTCGCCTTCTTTGCCTCGGGGGCTTTGGGGTTGTTCGTTGAATGGTCGATTATACGCCATCTTTACAAAAGACCGCTGGATACACTGCTGGCCACGTGGGGCCTAAGCCTGATCTTGCAGCAAACCTACCGCAGCGTGTTCGGCGCACGCGAAGTCGGTGTGTCGATCCCTGATTGGATGATGGGATCACTGCCTGTCACAGACCTGATCGAAATTCCGATTAATGGTATTTTCGTGATGATTCTGGCCGTCAGTATTTCGCTTGCGGTCTATATCATGATGTTTCGGTCCAATTGGGGCAAGCAAGTGCGGGCCATTAACCAAAACAGGGTCATGGCCGGGGCCGTGGGCATCAACACCGAATGGACCGACAGGCTGACCTTTGGCATTGGCTGCGGCGTGGCTGGTGTTGCCGGATCCGCCTTTACAATGATCGGTTCCACTGGGCCGACCGCAGGACAACTTTACATCGTAGACACGTTCCTTGTCGTCGTCTTTGGCGGCGCAGGTAGCATTCTGGGTACAATCGCCTCGGCCTTCTCGATCTCACAGGCACAGTCGATCATGGAATTCTTCCTATCAGGCTCAATGGCCAAGGTCCTGACGCTGCTGGTGGTCGTGGGCATCCTGATGATCCGCCCGCAAGGCCTCTTCTCCCCCAAGCTTCGCAAATAAGGATCAATGACGATGACCTTCCAAAAGACTCCTCTGTTCGCGCGGAACGAAGCGATTGGCTTCATTGTACTTGCCGCCTTGATTTTCTTGATCCTGCCTGCGTTGCTGGACAACTTCCGCCTGAACCTTTTCGGCAAATATCTGACCTATGCCTTCGTGGCGGTCGGTTTGGTGCTGTGCTGGGGGGCCGGTGGTATCCTCAGCCTTGGTCAAGGCGTGTTTTTCGGATTGGGTGGATACTGCATGGCCATGTTCCTCAAACTTGAGGCCTCGACCCCCGAAAATACGGCAATCCAATCCACACCTGGCATCCCAGACTTTATGGACTGGAACCAATTGTCCGAGCTTCCCAACTGGTGGGGCCCGTTTTACAGCCTGCCCTTCACGATGCTGGCGGTTGTCATGGTCCCCGTCATCTTTGCGTTCATTATCGGCGTTGCAATGTTTCGCCGTCGGGTTGGTGGTGTCTATTTTGCGATCATCACGCAGGCCTTTGCCGCAATCCTGACGATCCTAATTATTGGCCAACAGGGCTACACAGGAGGCGTGAACGGGATCACCGATTTACGCACCCTCAATGGCTGGGATATCCGCACGGATGAGGCGAAAGAGACCCTTTACTACGTGAACGGTCTACTGCTGTTCGTGGTTCTTTTCGTCGCCCATTTCGTGCGTAAATCCAAGCTGGGGCGCATCCTGATTGCGATGCGCGACCAAGAAGACCGCGTGCGGTTTTCGGGCTATGATGTCGCCAGCTTCAAGATCTTCATTTTCTGCCTTGGTGCGGCGTTTGCAGGGATCGGCGGCGCTATGTTCACGCTGCAAGTCGGGTTCATGTCGCCAACCCTTGTTGGGATCGTACCCTCCATCGAAATGGTCATTTTCTGCGCAGTGGGGGGGCGTCTGTCGATCATTGGCGCAGTCTATGGCGCGCTTTTGGTAAATTGGGCGAAGACCAGCTTTTCCGAAAGCTTTCCTGAACTTTGGCTGTTTGGCCTTGGCGGGCTGTTCATCGCGGTCGTGATGCTGTTCCCCAACGGGCTTGCCGGCATCTGGTCCGAGCAGATTATGCCCCACATCAGCCGCCTTTGGGCTGCGCGAAAAGGCAGTAAAGTCAAGAGCGTAGCCGCTGAAAAAGAAGGAACAGTCTGATGGCAACGCAAGAACGATTTGTCTTGAAAGTCGAAGGGTTGACAGTGTCGTTTGATGGTTTCAAGGCCGTTGATGACCTCAGTTTTTATGTTGAACCCAATGAATGCCGGGTCATCATCGGCCCAAACGGGGCGGGCAAGACGACCGTGCTGGATCTGATCTGTGGGCGTACCCAAGCCACAACCGGATCAGTTGAATTCAAAGGCAAAGAGCTTTTGAAAATGCGCGAAGACCAGATTGTCCATGCCGGGGTTGGTCGCAAATTTCAAACGCCGTCTGTCTATGAGGACCTGAGCGTTTTTGAAAACCTCGAGATCAGCTATCCCAAAGGATACAGTGTTTTTGGCGCACTTGCCTTCCGGCGCGACAAAGCCGTGACAAGGCGCATTCAAGAGATCGCCGAAACGATCTTTCTCGAGGAGATGCTCGCTGAAAAGGCGGCATTCCTCAGCCATGGCCAAAAGCAGTGGCTGGAAATCGGGATGCTGCTTATCCAGGATCCTGAACTTTTGATGCTGGATGAACCCGTCGCGGGCATGTCCGTGTCTGAACGAAAAAAGACAGCCGAACTGTTGAACCGGATCATCCAAGACCGGTCCGTCATCGTGATCGAACACGACATGGGATTCGTTGAAGACATCGCCACCCGCGTCAATGTTTTGCATCAGGGCAAAATGCTGTCCGAGGGGTCGATGGCCCACGTCAAAGCCGACCCAAAAGTCATTGAAGTCTATTTGGGTCACTGAAGGAGCCATCACATGCTGAACGTACAAAATTTACGCGCCGCTTACGGGGAATCCGAAGTGCTACACGGTCTGGATATGACCGTTTCTAAGGGTGAAATCGTGGCGATCATGGGCCGCAACGGGATGGGTAAAACGACCCTGATGAAAACGCTCATGGGAATTGTGTCTGAGAAGTCGGGCGCAGTGGATGTCGATGGCGACACCGTCACTGGGCTGAAATCGCACCAACGGGTTGCCAAAGGCATCGCTTATGTGCCGCAAGGTCGGATGATTTTTTCCTCGATGACGGTTCAGGAAAATGTGGAAACCGGTCTGACTGTTACTGGCCAATCTAAGGTGCCGGAAGATATCTATGAACTTTTCCCAGTGCTACTGGAAATGAAGTCGCGCCGGGGCGGGAACCTGTCAGGTGGGCAGCAACAGCAGTTGGCGATTGCCCGCGCGCTGGCATCCAACCCCAAGGTGTTGCTGCTGGATGAACCCACAGAAGGGATCCAGCCATCAATCATTCGCGAAATGGCTCGCACGTTGCGCAAAATTCGAGACCAAAAGGGCCTGACGATCATTGTGTCAGAACAGGTCCTCAGCTTCGCGCTGGATGTAGCTGACCGCGTGATGGTCATCGAAAACGGCACCTTCGTGCACGACAGCCCGCGCGACGGCATCGACGAGGTGAAAGTCTCAAAATTTCTCTCAGTTTAGATCAAAGCAAGAAAGGATCGCATCATGGCCGATACACTGATTTCTGTAGACCTTACCGAAAACCCGCATACCAACGAAAACATTCACAATCGCTGGCACCCCGACATCCCGATCAACATCTGGGTCGAACCGGGCGATGATTTCAAGATTGAGACGTATGACTGGACCGGTGGGCAAATCAAGAATGACGACGACGCCAGCGATGTACGCGATGTTGAATTGGAGCAGGTGCACTACCTGTCTGGTCCTATCGGCGTAAAAGGGGCCGAACCGGGTGATTTGATGGTTGTCGAAATCCTCGACATCGGCGCAAAGGAAGAAATGCAGTGGGGCTTTAACGGCTTCTTTTCTAAACAAAACGGCGGTGGTTTCCTGACAGAACACTTCCCAGAGGCGCAGAAATCCATCTGGGACTTCGACGGCATGTTTACCAAGTCACGCCACGTGCCCGGCGTGAAATACGCGGGCCAAATCCATCCCGGCCTAATCGGCTGTCTGCCCGACCGTAAGATGCTGGACATGTGGAACACCCGTGAAACTGCGCTGTTCAACACCGAACCGGACCGGACGCCGCCGCTGGCTGCACTGCCCAACACCCAAAGTGCGCATATGGGCGCCATGAAGGGAGAAGCACGCGACGCTGCCGCCACCGAGGCCGCCCGCACTGTGCCGCCGCGTGAACATGGCGGCAATTGCGATATCAAGGATCTCAGCCGTGGTGCGACATGCTATTTCCCAGTCTATGTTGACGGCGGCGGGCTTTCGATGGGCGATCTGCATTTCAGTCAGGGCGACGGCGAAATCACCTTTTGTGGTGCCATCGAAATGGCAGGTTGGCTGCATATCCGCGTAAAGCTGATCAAAGATGGCATGAGTAAATATGGGATCAAGAACCCGATTTTCAAACCTTCGCCGATGAATCCGAATTACAACGATTACCTTATTTTTGAAGGCATTTCTGTCGATGAGGGGGGCGGGCAGCACTATCTGGATGTGCATGTTGCCTATCGTCAGGCCTGCCTGAACGCGATCGAGTACCTCAAGAAGTTTGGCTACTCAGGCGCACAAGCCTACACGATTTTGGGCACTGCACCGGTTCAAGGGCATATCTCGGGCGTGGTGGATATTCCGAACGCCTGCGCCACGCTTTGGATCCCGAACGAGATATTCGAATGGGATATGATGCCCAATGCAAATGGGCCGACCAAGTGGCTTGATGGCACTGTCGATGTGCCGCTCGCGCCCGATCTATGATATCAGAGCTGGCCTCGATCTGGGGCTGGCACTCCTTTTGGTTTAAGGATTTTCCCATGCCTGTTTATGAATACAAATGCAAAGATTGCGGCCCCTTCGAAGCGATCGAACGGATGGTGCGCTACGCTGAACCTACAGATTGTCCGACTTGTGGGACGCAGGCTCCAAGGGTCATGCTGACGGCACCGAACGTGTCGTTCGTTAGCCAAAGTGTCCGCATCGGTCATACCACCAATGAGCGCAGCGCCGACAACCCAAAGCGCACCAGTACACATGGGCCAGGTTGCGGTTGCTGTAGCGGCGGCACCAAGAAAAACAGCAAGACGTTGCACCGCCCGGATGGCTCAAAGAGCTTTCCAACGAAGCGACCCTGGATGATTTCTCACTAATTATAACATTTGGGTGTCTTAGCATGAGCTGAAGATCATCCAGAGTTTGAAAACTTAATAGCAACAAAAGAAAAAGATAATTAGCCCGATTTGGCATCAAAGGCGTTCGCAAAGCGGTCGTTTGTCTGTGGCTAAGTCAAGGATTTTTGGTTCAGTGTCTTCCGGGTCCGTGGTTCGTCTATGGTTGCCGCCCGTAGTGCAAGAACTCTTTACCTTGATTGACGCGTGATCGAGTGCGGTCTTCTATAAGGCCTTTATGTGCGACCCTAAGCTACAGAGTCTGGCCGAGGAAGCGACCAAGACCTGGAAATGGGCGGAGGCCTGTCTGGACGTCGACTATGATAGCTTTCTTCCATACAGTCGGGTGTGCCCAGGGCCGCTCGATCCCGATCCCGAACTCCAAGCAGAACTGGCAAAGCTGCAAGAGGGACAGGACGCTCTCGAATCTGAGTATGATGAGGAGACGTGGAGAGAGGAACTTCAGGAAGAAGAGCAGAAGATCTGGGACCCTAGGCAGAAGGTGTAATGACATGCTCTGCAGGCGGTGGAATGGCTTGCGCGATCATTCAGCGGCGATTGTCTGGGATGCCGATGGTAGCGACGTGAATCGCTGTCGCTCTGCTACGGCATAACGCATGATGTCAGGCGGGTTTAGTTGCTCTGGCGTTCCCAGCAGCTTCGCGGACCAGTGTCTTGAGTTCAGGTTTACACCGCTGAGCGCTGAAAGCGGTATGGCAAGAAACAGACTTGCTCCAATTGGCGAAAGCCATGGTGTCACAATACCTTGGGCAATTCCTGCAACAAGTAATATGCCGATAGTTGTCTCAAACAGGTGAAACTTTGTCATCACAGCCAGAGAGTATTGGCCGCCATGCCGCTGCTGGGGGGACCAGGTTTCTTTATACCCTAACGCCTTGCGCGCCACAGAGATCGATTGCTGCACCATGAGGATCGGCGCGTAGGCGACAGACATCAGAATTTCTGTCACCACAGACGTGATAAACTGACAGGTTCCGCCGACATCGCGCATTGGAATGCCGGTCCGGTGCGCCATCGCGGCCCCCATGAGTTTCGGCGCCAGAAGCATGGCATATATGAACACCAGGATCGCGAGCCCGTGCCCGCTGCTGACCTCTGGCCAGCGAACCTGCGGGTCAAGACCGCTGAAATAGCCGATCGCATTCGTGTCGGTGCCGTCGCTAAATAAAGCCCAGACAATTAATAGCAACAGCCACGCAGGTGACATCAAATAGCTCATCACGCCGCAGATCAGGTGGAACCGTGACACCGCATGAAGGCCACGTGTCCCGATCAGGCGTAAATGTTGCAAGTTACCTTGGCACCAGCGTCTGTCACGTAAAACAAAGTCGATCAAAGTCGCGGGCGTTTCTTCATAGCTGCCGTGAATGTTTGGCAGGAACCGCACGGACCAACCGGCACGCCGCAGCAACCCGGCCTCGACGAAGTCGTGCGACAGGATGAGGTTTGCTGCACCGCGCCGGGAATTCAGCCGGGGCAAGCCCGCACAGGCGGCAAATGCTGCAGTTCGAATAATGGCGTTGTGACCCCAAAAGTTGCCTTCGCGGCCCGTCCATTTTGCAAGGCCTTCAGCCAAGGCGGCACCATAGATGCGCGTTGCAAATTGCTGCATGCGTCCAAACGCTGTTTGCGCGCCGATGAGCATCGGGAACGATTGGATTAGCCCTGCGCCTGGATCTCGCGCCAATGCATCTGCCAACGCGACAATCGCAGACCCGCTCATCAAACTGTCGGCGTCCAGGACCAGCATCGCGGGATAGGCACCGCCATAGTGTTCGATCCACTCAGTCAGATTGCCCACCTTACAGTCAATGTTGTCGGGTCTGCGCCGATAATAAACCTTGCCGGGAAAGGATGACCTGAGGATTTGGAATGCGAGAAGCTCCTGCTTTGCGGTTGCTTCGTCGCGTGTGTCCGACAGCACAAACAATGAGAAGGCGTGCGCTGATTTCTCATTTTGCAGGGCTGCCAACATTGCGGCTGCATTGCCGAAGACATCGGATGTGACCTCGTTGTAGATCGGAACCAAGAGAGCCACGTCCAAGGATTGGGCGGGTCCTGTCGCGGAATAACTGGGGCGTGGGCGCAATAGTGTTGTGAAACCCGCCACGGCGGTGCTGACAGACAGTGATATCCAGAAAAATGTAAAGGCAATCAGACCGACCACGACACATTCGAACAGTACAAACCCATTGATCGCGAACCAATTGGTAAATGCGGCCAGCAGCCCCAATGTGGCGATCACGGCAGGTACAAAGACGGCCAGCCGCCAGAAATGCGTATGCGGGTGCGGTTGTGTCGCCGGTGCCGACCGATCAACAAATAGCCGGTCCAGACTCTGGATCGGTCGCGGTAAAGGGTGTGAGGCGGGCATTTGGCCCGCATTTTGCAATGTAGCTATGCAATCCATCGATACAGCCAAACCTCACTAATCGGCATGTCATCCTTTACAAGCTGCGCACGCAGTTCGATGCGGGTCGCGTCTTGGGGGGACAAATGAAACGCAAGCCGCACACCACCCGTGCTTGGATTGCGCTGCACTATTCCTTCCGAAATTGTGCCAGCGTTCGCTGTGACCACTGGTTGAATTGCCGAGATGTCCTCGCCAAACAGGGCGTGGGCGGCAAAATCAATCGCCACCAACGTGTTGATCTGATTGAACGCCTTGCCAATCCGCGTGTTCGACACATGTGGCAGATCAGGAAGCCCCGTGGCTTCGTGTCCCCAATCCATCGCGTAGCCAAAGCTGTATTCGGAGCCTGCCAACATCGGCTCTGCTGGACGCCAGTACGCGACCGTGTTGTCATAGATTTCCTTGTCGGACGGGATTTCGACGAGTTCAACGGCGCCCGGCCCCCAGTCCCCGTGAGGGGTAATCCAAAGCGACGGGCGGTTTTCGTAAACCGCTTGCAAGTCACCGAATTTTTCAGGATCGCGGGTGCGTTGCATTAGACCAAATCCGCGCGGGTTTTGATCGGTAAAGTCGCTGATTTCCACCACTTTTGGGTTGGCAAGAGGGCGCCAAATCCGTTCGCCGCCGCCATTCCAGATCAACAACCCGTCACTGTCGTGCACGCTGGTGCGGAAATCATCGAAACGATGGCGATTGGTTTCGTCAAAAAGGAACATCGACGTCATCGCGCCAAGTCCAACATGGGTCAGATCGACCCGCGGAAATAGCGTAGCCGACACGTCAACGCGGGTCGGATCGCCTGCCGTTATCTTGAACGAAAAGGCCCCTGTGGTTGAGGGCGAATTAAGCAATGCGTGAACCGTAAACGTGGTATCGCCAATCCCTGCCGCCTCAACCCAAAAATCCGTAAAGTCGGGGAATTCCTCACCATCAGGACTGCCCGTGCGAAGGGCAAGACCGCGCGCCGAAAGCCCGTACCCTTCACCCCTCGCGATCGCCCTAAAATAGCTGGCACCTTGGAAAACAATGAATTCATCAAAGTGATCAGGAGTGTTTATCGTGGTTCGCAACCGGAACCCGGAATAGCCCATGGTGTCGTTGACCGGCAGTTCAGGAAGGTCGCCCCGGATTTCGAACAGGGACAGATCATAGCCAAGCGTTTTGGCGATGCCGTCCTCTACGATATTGATGGTGGCGGGGCGCGTTGTGTAAAGACCCGCAGTAAACAGATCCATCCGAAGCGGACGATCTTCGTCGGTCCAGATGCCATGCTGCGGATCAAATTGAATTTTGTTGAAATCCTCAAACGACAATTCGCGCCAAGGCGCAGGGATCAACGGCTTTGGTTCATATTTCTGCTGCGCCAACGTCCGGGCCTGTTCCAGCAACAAATCGGTGCTGAACGGTGCCTCTGCCGTGATCAGGGTTTCTGCGGCCCAGACCGGGGTGACCGACGTTGCCGCCATGCCAGCCAAAAGGGCGCGTCTCGAAATCATCATAAATGGTCAACTTTCTTCGTGTTTGGAGACTCGGGTTTTTGCAGCGTTAATCACGTACATCAAAAGACCGACGCAAATGAGGTATTGGAGGTGATGGGCTAAAGGTTGAGCGCGCTATCAAACACATAGTGGACGCAGGCCGCTGAAACAAAACCATGCCCCGCAAAACGGCAAGGAATTGCTGACGAATTTTGGCGTTTGAGCGATTATTCGTTGGCCGTATTTTGCCTACGGTCATTTCACGCTGACCGAGAAAGAGACACACGAGAATGCGCAGATCGATACCGCCAAAACGCGTAATGCCAAGTAAATGAACGCGTCGCGGCGTGCCGGCGCAGGCTTGCGAACCTGCTGCAGGTTTCGTGTCACACCAAGCATTTATGCGGTCCAAGGCCGCAAAATTCGCCTCGCGCCCAGAGAGCGGGTTTTTGCCAGTCAGCGTTATTTCTTGCCTAACGATTAAGCGCCGGGTGCCGCACGGGCAAAAGTGTCCATGCCGCTGCATATGATTACCATCACTTACGGGCGTCTTACACATCTGGTCAGGGCAGATCACAAGAGATATTCCACAGGTCTTCGTAGGATATGAAAGGCAGCTCTTCCTGTCGCCGATAGACACGCCACAATCCGGAATCGCGGACCGCTTTGAAGTGTTGGTCCATGTAGGGGCCATAAATATCCTCCATCAACTTGGTCGTCGAATCGGCAATCGGACGTCCTGGGATCATGATCACATCCACACCGTCCAGAAGTTCGTCGGGTGAAAAGTGGAAATCGGCGTCAAAGTTGCGCCCGTCATGCATCCATGCAGTTCCCCCTTGTGGTGGTTCTAGGCCCGCAAGCGATGTCAGCGGGCTAACGAAATCCATGACCAGAACTTTTGACGGTGGCGGGTTCAGCGACGCAAGCAGCGCCACCCCTCTTTCAAGAGATTCCGCGTAGTTGGTGTAGAATTTGAATTGCCCTGGATCGAGGGTATTGATGACACGTATGTCCTGACCATTTGGCGTATCCAGCGAAACGCCAGCGCCTGTCGCCACCATGGTGGCATGCAGCCCTAACGCGGCGGTCGATGCCATACCGATGGGTATCATCAGCACAATGATCACAAGCGCAGCACCCCGCGTCGCCATATCGACACCGTAGGACAGGTCGTGTCGCCATTGACGCGATAGATGTTCGGCAGCGACGACGCCACCGGCAAGCAGTGTGATGACCCCCCGAACCTGAAAATTTTGGATCAGCAGCGCATATCCCGCGCAGGCACAGAACCCGTAGAACAGAAAATCCGTGAAGCGGCCCCTTTGCCAAAGGGCCAGCGCCGCCAAGCAGCCGAACATGATGTATTCGCCAGACGTCTCAAGTAAGGACACCACATAATCTCGCAGGGGCAGCACCGCGCTGACGCTCGACGCTACCAACAAATCCTCGATGTGCATCCGCGTGCCGCCCCAGAACACCTCAATCACTGCACCTGACACGCCGACAATAACGAGGGTCGCAGCCGCCCAGCGTCGTTGGACGGGCTGCAGCAGCATCAAAACCAGAAAGCCCAAGGCAACCACGCCATACGTCGCCTTTGTGTAGACAAGCATCAGCGTCAGCGCGGTCGCCGCCCCGGTATCAAGCGTGAACTGATAGCGCACGGGTCGTTCGGGCCGCAGGTGCATGATCAACAGCAGACCAACCAACGCCCAGCCGACCCGGTTATAGAACATCGCGAACGAGATATTCATCACGATCTCGCCGGTGTTCATCGGTGTGGTCATCAGCAACAGTAGGAATATGGCCCACGGGACGGCGATCAGTGGCCTGACCCGCGTGCGCAGGATGTGGATCATGATCGGTGCTGTTATTATCGTAAGGGCGGACAGCCCGACCGGCATGGCTAAGCCAAGATTACCAGTGATCCAATAGCCAAAAGCCGGGATGTAGAACGACATTGGCCCCAAAGCGGTGTGAAAATCGCGGTTCGGCACTTGGCCTTCGACGACCCGGTAGGCGCCATCCAAGAATATCAGAAGGTCGTTGAAATATCTGGACGTCGCGGTCGCACCGGGCAGGATTAGCAACGCGCAACAGATCAGTGTGGTCAAGACGACTGCGATGACGATGGGTGAGCGTAGGTGCTGGGCGTGTGACATGCGCGGACCTCTAAAGTTTCAGGCGTTTGAAAACAGGCTCGGTCAGTGCGCCGATGTTACGCCTGATTTTGTGGAAAGCGCCGATCTGGCGGGGATATCGGCCCCAACCGCTTAGGCCCCTCATACCGTGGCTTCCCGGAATATAAGGCGCTGGTCGAGCCAGAATTTGATGATGTAACCAAGGCTTAGTCCCAGAATTGCTCCGGTATATTTGGCGAAATCTGTCTGCCAGATTGCAAAAAAGCCCAATTCGAACGCCCAGAAGACAAGCGTCGTCAGCACACTGAAAAAGCCCGACAGGGTGATGCGATGCGCCTCTGCGGTGTGGGTGGAGTAGGGTTCACGGAACGTCCAGGTCTTGTCGATCACGTATTTGACGATGAAGCCGACAATGGTGCCCACGATGATCGAGGCTATCAGTGGGGCCGCCAGTACGCCGATCACGGTCAATTGCTGTCCCGCCAGATTGGCGGCCACCGACACAACCGCCGAGATCGCGTAGCGCAAGAAGGGGTGGCCGTCCGAAACCGACCGCATCAAAGATCGCGGCGCGGCTACCATGACGCGGCCACGAAGACGGCCAGAATCGCCAGACCGCTAAGTCTGCTCATCGGGTCCTTGATCGCGAAGACGACCGGATCGTCCTGCATCTGGCGGCGCTGCGCGAGGATGAGAGCGCGTCCGATCCAATAGGTTAGGATCGGACAGGCCAGAAGAAGAAGTTCGGGGCGTGTATAAAGTACGCTGACGGAGAAGCCCGACACATAAAGCGCCAGCACGGTGACCGCATTGAAACCGGCCGCAGCAGACAGCGCCGCCAGCATGGTAAGATCCGCGTTTTCATAATCCCGATTGGCTGGCGACGGCAGTTGAGAATCGATGCGCGCCGCAATCTCTACAAAGCGCTTCATCAATGCCAATGAGACGAATATCGACAGGGAGAAAACCATAAGCCATGTGGACAGACCGATACCGAGCGCGACGGCCCCGCCGAACATACGAATAGTATATAGGCCGGCCAGGGCCAGAACATCGACAAGAAGAATTCGCTTGAGGTGAAAGGTGTAGAATGTAGTCAGTAGAAAATAACCTGCCAAAACTCCGGCAAATGCGGGTGAGATTGACAGTGACACAAGTGCTGCCAGTGCGAGTAATATGGGTACCGCAATGACCGCATGGATCAGAGGTATGTCGCCCTTGGCAAGGGGGCGATCCTTTTTGCTGCGGTGGCCCCGGTCGTCGGCAAGATCGACAAGATCGTTCAGGATGTAGCAGGCAGAGGCCGCAAAACAGAACGACAGCGCCGCAAGTGTCGCGGTGAGAAGGCTGACGACGTCGAACATATGGGCAGCGAGCATGGGCAGGAACACCAATGCGTTTTTGGCGTATTGATGGACCCGCAGCTGTTTTTTCCAACTTGTCAGTGAGGGGCGTTCGTGGTCCAAAATCTGAGCGTTGGGGGCCATGTCGCGCAGTTTGGCTGTCACTGATCGCGACGTGCGTATTGCGATCGGTTGTCGTGCGACCTTCCAAACCGGCAGGTCTGCCCCGTCATTGCCAATATAGTCGAATTTGCCCAAGCCAAAATTATCGACAAGGCATTGGGCCTTTGCCGCTCCTGACAGATTGAGGGACGGCGTCGTGGCGAAGACGCCGTCAAAAATGCCCAGATGTACGGCGATCGCGTTGACAAACCGTTCGTGCGACGCTGAGGCAAGGTAGATCGGACGCCCGCTATCACGCGCCTTATAGAGAATGGCAAGAACAGCGTCGTCATATGGCAAAGTTTCAGCCCCGCAATCAGCATCGTCGCAAAGGAAGTGTTTGAGTGCGGCCTTGCCGGTTTTTAGCGCGCGCATCATGCCAAAGACAGCGGCAGGGTCTGACCCGAGGCGTCGGAACGCGGCTTCTATCAGCAGATCAGACCGCAAGAGCGTGCCATCAAGATCGACAACAAGCGGTACGGACACATCCATGTTCAGATCGTTCACCGAGGCGTATTCGGTCGCGTTGTCGCGCCGCCTGTCAGGGCGACGATTCGCATCTATGATGGCAGCAGACGTGCCCTGTTGGGGGCTATTTTTTGCTTTAGAAATCATAACTTGTCCCGTCCTTGGTTACAGTTATTCTTTACTGGCCCGGCATTGGTGCGGATGCAGCGAAGGGTCTGTCTTGACCCAAAATTGGGGCACCGAAGACTATGGGAGCCTGAAATTCTGCTTTGCGGTTCATGTAACGTGCCAACTTGGCGATCACATTGGTTTCCGCCGCGAACAAACCCCCTGCGCAGGTGCAGAAATTAGATTGGCGGTACAATCATCCCGATACGAGCCTGTTTGTTGAAGAGCGTCCAGTCTGGCGGAAATGTGCCAAATTGCGCGGTGCACCGGCGAAAAACAGCAAGTTTTCGTCGCCTGAGTTACTCTTCCTAGGATGTCGGCTTCAAATCAGGTTCGCATTGGTTGAGCGGGCGACAGTATCCCGCGCCAACACGACGCGTCTGGCAAAACTGATATGGGATCATCGACCCGGATCGAACCATGATGCTTTGCTTGAGCCCATCACGATGGCAGGGGTTCTGTTGCCGTGATTAATGAAAGGTAAGGAAATAACAGTGCAACCACGCATGCAGTTAAAGCGTTTCATGGTCTGGCCGCGTCGCCGGATTGTCGGGATTATAGGTGCTGTTCTGGCCTTCGCTGCCGCCATCGGCACAGGCGGGTATTTTGTCGGTCCTGCGCTGATTCCGGGCAAGCTTGTCCAGACGCAGCTTAATGAGCAGATCGGGCGCTGGACCGGGGGTGAATACAGATTGGGCGACAATACCAAGATCGCCGTTGCACCAGGGTTTCGCGTTATTGTGTCTGATCCGGCGTTTGTGTCGGTCGCGGATGAAACCGCGAGGCCGATTATGACGGCTGACAGTATTGTCGCACCACTTAGGATCGTGCCCCTGCTGTTTGGGCGGATCGAAATCGCAAACCTTGTCCTGTTGCATCCTGGCATTGATCTACGCGGACAGGCCGGCGATTTTGTTGAAAATGTAAACCCGCAAGCCCAAAGCGCGACACCGGCCGGACAACGACGTCCGCCAAGTGCTGTGACGCTGATCAACGGCACCGTGCGTTTTGATGGCGCGACAGGTGTTGATGAAATATCGGGCCTTGATCTGCGTCTGGCTAGCGATGTGTCTTCGGATGCGGATGCCATTCAAGGCGGCTTGATCGTTGGTGGGCGACACCTGAAGGTTGACCTGCTGCTCGATGACTTGGCCGCATTGGTTTCGGACGCCGGAACGCGGGGAAGCGTGAACCTTCGTATCGGGCCGCGATACGATGGTGAACAAGACGATGTCGCCACGTCTGATGGCGGCATGTCTTATGAGACAACAGATATTTTGCAGCAACTTTCTGGCGTTATCGGCCAATCCAGATATAGATTTGGTTCAATGGCAGCCGAGGGGACATTTTCTATCACCCTGCACTCCGTCGACATTTCAGATGCGACATTCTCGCTTGGTGGCATGGAAATGAACGGTCATTTGCGCGCCGAAGCCGATGACCGACAGGCCATTTCTCGGTTACTGGGGGTGCCGGATTTAATGAGCGTTGCGATCGTAAGTGCCACTGAAATGGGTGCGGGTCACTGGGTCGATACACCTGTAGATATGACGTGGCTTAACGGTCTTGACCTCGATGTCGAAATGTTCGGCGAAGATATGGCGTTTGGGAATTCGGTGCTTGATGCCGCAGCGATGTCGCTGGTCGTCGGTGATGGCACCGCGACGCTCGATCTGGCCGGAACCACAGAAGGGCTTGGCGATGTGGCGGCTGAGCTCGTGCTTGATTATGCCGATAGTGAAGGGGTCGTCATGGCGGCGTCCGGACGCGTAGATGATGTTTCCGTCGACAAGCTCACGCAGATTTTCGCAGCGATTGGGCCACCGCCACTGATTGGCACCGCCCAATTTCCCGAGGGGACGATGAACGGTGCGTTCGATTTGAACGCCAACGGTCACACGCTTGGCCAATTGGTGGACAGCTTGGAGGGATCGGCGACCACGCGGCTTACGGATGGGAGCCTCGCCGGTACCGATCTGGTCGCCACGTTGGAAACGCTGTTCAGAGGGCGCGAATTCATGACCGAAGAGGACGGGCCGTTGATCCCGGCGGCCGGGCGGACGCAGTTTGATCAGTTGGACGCGCGGATCGATTTTGCATCCGGAGCTGCCAACGTATCTGGGGTCCACATCGCGGGTGAGGGGTTCGGGATCAATATGTTGGGTGATGTAGAATTGGTAGAAGGCCGGATGAATGTCGGGGGGCATGCTGTGCTGTTGTCGCTGCCGGGCATGGAGGTTGTGGCCGGCGACACCCTTGTTGACCTGCCGTTTGGCGTGGGAGGCACTGTGTTCGCGCCTGTCGTTGCCGCAGGTGTGCCGACCGTGACCGCGCAAGTCGATGCATATGCAGAAGATTGATCGAGACCCGGCAGACATGTTTATGCGGGGCCGTCGCGGGGCCGGGACGAACCCGACACAGATGAACGTGGCCAGTCGGACGCGAGCGCCGTGGCACAGCCCATTGATTGCGGCTTGTGTGTTGTGCTTCTGGATAATCTATTACGGGTATTGCATTTTTCCGGGCCTTGGCGGAATGCTGAATGCTGGCGATTCAGCCAAATTCCAGACCCTTGGTCACACCTCAATTCTTGTGCATGGGCCGGGTTATCCGCTGATCCTGATGCTGGGGTCAGCCGTGCGCACCCTTTCCCTTCCGTGGGAGCCTTGGTGGGTCATGACCTTTCTAATGGCGTCGGTTCCTGGTGCGGTCGCGAATACAATGACGTTTCTGATCGTCGGTCGGCTGACACGGAGCGTGGTCTTTGGTTTGGCCGCCGCGATGTTGTTGGGCAGCGCCGGTCTGATGGCAGTGCAATCTACCGAGGCTGAGGTATATCCGCTTGCGCTCGCCTTCATCCTGTCGACGGGGTTTCTGCTGTTGCGGTTTATCGAGACAAAGCAGCAGGGCTATTTCATCACGGCCTGTGGCGTTTATGCGCTGTCGTTCGGCAACCACCTGATGATGATCATGATGGTGCCGGTTTTCCTATGGGTCACGGCAGCGCATTTTCGCATTTTGTTGCGGCCTAAGACCATCGTAACTGTGCTGTTGTTGATCATGGCAGGGGCCAGTCAGTACCTTTATCTGGCGTGGGTCACGCATATGCCGACCACCGCATACTCCGAATACCTGCCATTGCCGCCCACGACGTCGGACCTGTTAAGCTACATTGCAGGTACTTATTTTAGTGATCTCTACGGGTCCGGTCTTGCATCCACCCAGACCACCGAAGTATTGCTCAACACCCTCAGCTTTGCACATCCACGGCTGTCTGCGCCGATTATCATTGCGGGTATTCTTGCCTTCGCATCCGGGTGGTGGCGTCGCGACGCTGGGTGGACCGGACCTGCGCTGATCCTTGGTATCGGGTTGGCCTTTATGCCGTTCATTCTGTGGTACGGTGCCTATGACATCCGCGCCTTTCACCTGCCGGTGCTCGGGCCGCTGCTGATCGGGTCGATTGGCGCCGTCGGCTGGTTCCTTGCGCGCTGGCCAAAGGCGCGCCTGTCGGTCGGGATGATCTTATTGGCGTTTGGCGTGTTGCGTGCGGGCGAAATGGCGGGATATCTGTCCGCGCGCGAACCGGTTTTCGACGGTCTGGTAGAAACACTTGAGGTCATCGTTCCGCAGTCACCCGTTGATAATCCGGTCGTGTCGATGACCTACGATATGCGCATGGCGACGCTGTACCACGAACTGCTCAACGAGGTACCACAACCGGCCAGTTATCGTGTGACGTGGCGTACCGCAGACGAGATTGCGAAGCGTGATCCAGTGGGTGGCCTGGTCGTTCCAACCGACGGCGGGCAGTTTTTACAATGGATCGAATATCGTCATCCGAACCTTTTTTGCCGCACCCGTCCGGTTGAACAGCAGACCGGAACCCGTTGGCCCGCCTACGGATTTTTGTGTGAAGAGAGGGCCTTCCCGCTCGCGCCCGATTAACCAGCAGATCAATTTCCCCGATCAACAGAATGAAAGGAACTGGGTTGTTCGTCAGATGCAGAGGCCATCTCAAATTCAAAAGATGCCTAAAATAGGCGATAAATTGCTTTATTTTTGGATAAATATAGGTCAAATACGGCTTATTCCGATCTCGAGCTTTGCCTTGCAACCCATGGACTGGAGCAAACGTTCCAACTCCGACGTGGGAGGGCTGGCTGCCAATGTTCAAGAATTTTGTGATTTTTCTGACACTTCTGACGTCACTGGCTACATGCGATTATCAATCGCCTGCGGTGTCACGCAGCGATGGTGGCGTGTCAACCGATCCGCTGGTGCGGGTGTCTTCTATGGGTGAAAACGCCATGGCATCCCAAACCAACTTGTTGGTCGGTACGGCACAGGTCGTGACCCAATTGACCGGTGCGAACTCAATTAATGCGACAGCAGACAAATGGAACGTCCATGGGATCGATCTGGGCCACATGTTCATGCATAACGACGCTCTGTTTATGATGTTTGGTGACACCTACGGTCTGGACGGCGGGGATTGGCGCAGCAATGTTATCGCGCGGATTGCTGACCCGGACCCGCGAAACGGCTTTTCCTTCGCGTCGATGATCGAAGCAGATGGCGGCACCGCAAGCGAACTGGTGCGTGCGGCCCGCGTGCCGGGCTTTGAATGGACGGTGATCCCGACCAACGCCATCTCTGTCGCGAACAGGATGGTCATGCACTATATGTCCGTGCGGATGTGGGGCGACGATGACCGTTGGTTCGTCCGCCACTCGGGCCTTGCGTCGTCGGATGATCATGGCCAGACGTGGACTAGATCAAATACGGCCGTGTGGCCCGCAGGAACCGGATTTGAACAGGTCGCCTATGTCGAACGTGGCGGCGTTATCTACGTCTTTGGCATTCCGCAGGGTCGGTTCGGTGCCGCAAAGCTGGGGCGTGTCGCGACCGAGGCGATGTTTTATCCCGCCGCCTACGAATATTGGGATGGGGGCAACTGGGTCTCGAACATTCGCGACGCCGCCAACGTGGTGCCCGCGGCCATAGGCGAGCTGTCGGTCGCCTGAAGCGGGGCGCATCAGCGCTTTTTGATGATGTATTATGACCCCACCCAGCGGGCCGTTGTTCTGCGCACAGCACTGGCGCTGACCGGCCCATGGGGCGATATGCAGGTCGTGGCAGACAGCCGCGATTACCCGGGGCTTTATGCGCCCTATATCGTGCCCGGCACCGACGCCGATGGTGAACTTTACTTTACGATGTCGCGGTGGAAGCCGATCTATAACGTGTTCCTGATGAAGGCGCAGCTTGGGCCCGAAACACACACCATACAGGCAAGCGCGACAGCCGAACCGCCAACATCCACACAATGACTGGATCAGATATCTTTATGCGAAAACGGATATCCCATCGCAGGCAACTACCCCATGGGCCAAGGGTGTCACGCTGGCCAAGCGGGCAGTGGGCGCAAATCCAGTCTACACTCGGCAGTGTTTTGCCCAATCGTTTTGCAACATTTCACAGCGGTATTTAATGCCTTCCAAGGGTATTTACTGATTGGAAGTAAGGCCAAAACTTTCTTGTTAAATGCTTTTTGATAATCTGTTTATTTGAATTATTTACAGCATGTTGCGGCATATTGTATTGTTCTCGTGCGACCCGCAAACCCCAAAGAAGGCGTCGCGCCGCCCCATCAAAACGCATCGACTGGCCGGACCACCCAACGCATGTCTGAACCTGCAACCATGCGATTGTCCTATGCGTGCTGGCAGGCTTTCGCCACCTCCAGCCGCACAACTTGGCCATGCCTGCCAAAACTCTTAACTTTGTCTGGCAAGAGAGAGTCTCTGAAGTCGTTTCCGTTCTGTAATAGAGGTTCCTTCGCTGTCTAACATTTAGGAGCAGGTTATGAGACCAGTAGAAAATCCAAGGCGAAGACACGCTTTGACGTTGGCCGTTGGCGTCGCGATCACAATTTTACCCGTCACGGCGCAGGCCTATGTCGGCCCCGGCGCGGGCCTGACGGCGATCGGCACGATGGTCGCACTTCTCGCAGCGCTGATCCTCGCGGTCGTCGGTTTCGTGTGGTATCCGATCAAGCGTTTGATGCGGGCAGGTAAGGCATCAGTTAAGGTGCCCGAAAGTACCGAGACCCGGAAATGAGTGTCGTGGCCCTGATGCTGGGCCTGATTGCGTTTATATCGGTTCTGCGTATCCTTAAAGCCGCCCAGGTCGCGGGTGAAGTCATCGAGACCACGCAGGGCGCGATCGGTGTGATGCTCAACACCGACGTGTCCGACGCAGAAAAAGAGACGCAGGTGCGCCGCGCGTCCCTGCAACTGCTGGGCAAGTTCTTTTGGATCGCCTCAATCGGCATCGCGGCAATTGCGGCGTCTGCCGTGTTGGTCTGGGGCGGTGCTGCATTGGGACTCTACGCGCTGGACCGAGCGATAGCGATTGCAATGGGCTGGCCGTTCATCCTCGCATCATCAGGCGTTGCCATAGTTTTGTGGCTTGGTTTGGACCGACTGAACAGCGAACAAACGTCTGATGACACAGTACAACGTGAAGAAGTTCCCTACAGCGGCCTCGATATTGCGCTACACGATTTCGCCTTCGCGTCACCGCGTCGTCAGCGCGCCCTTGGGGATTTCGAAACTGCCGTGTTCAGGCGCCGCATCGATATGGATCATGTAAAGCGTCCGGTGTTTGTCACGTCGCTGCCGCGTGCGGGCACGACAATCATGCTCGAGGTTCTGGCAGGTTTGCCGCAATTCGCCTCGGCCACGTACAGGCACATGCCATTCACCCTGTCGCCGCTTCTGTGGGGCGGACTGTCGGGTGCATTCCGCAAATCCGGCGAAAAGTCAGAACGTGCGCATGGCGACGGCATAGACGTGGGCTTTGATAGCCCGGAAGCTTTCGAGGAAATGCTGTGGATGGCGTTTTGGCCGGACCACTACGGCAAAGACCTGATCACCCCTTGGGCATCACAGGACAGAAATCCTGAATTCGAAGCATTCTTTCGCACCCATATCGCTAAGATCGTGGTGACCAAACCGGGCGCCACGCGCTATATTTCCAAGAATAACGCCAACATCGCACGGCTCGGTTTGATCGAACAGCTATTTCCGGATGCGTCGATCATCGTCCCGATCCGCAACCCGCGTGCGCAGGTGCAATCGCTGCTTCGCCAACATCAACGCTTCGGCGATCTTCATGCCCGCGAACCGTTTGCGCGACGCTATATGGAAGGCATCGGGCATCTTGAGTTCGGCAAAGCCCTGCGGCCTATCGCGTTCGACATGGCGTCACCTGATCGTTCATTGGCGGACACGCCGGAATTCTGGCTAACCTATTGGATCACAGCATATGAACATGTTCTGGCCACAGCAGGCCCTGCTGTCGTCTTCGTTGATCATGACGCAATGTGCGCCGATCCTGAAGGGTTTCTCCCGCACCTCGCGGACGCGCTGCACCTTGATGACGCAGGCGATCTGATGGCGATGTCTGCGACCCTGCGCGCACCCGGTCCGGTCCCTGATGTGCAGGGTGTTCCGACTGAATTGTTGCGCCGTGCGGACGATTTGCACGCGCAAATGCGGGACCGTGCTCTTGCGGGTGCCACATTATCGAAACAAGGATATGCCAAGTGAAAAAGTCACCATCGGAGCGCCTTTTGTTTGGCGGCTTCGTCATTTCCGCCGTCTTTATTGCCATGATCTATGGCATAGCATCAGCATGGTGGGGTTGGTTTCCCGCGCCGCAGGTCGGCCTGGCCCATCGCACATGGCTTGACGTTTCGACCAACTGGAAAAACGATCTAGGGCTTGAACCGACACGCCATTTGGTCCCGCCCAACGATACCGGCGATGTGTCGCCAGATCGGGGCTATTACCTTGCCCCCGGTGCCACCCAGCAGCCGGGCTATATCCTGATTGCGGGCCTTAGCGATGATCAGGCGACATCCGAACACGTGGTACGGATGTTTGGCGCCAATGGCGATGAGGTTCACCGCTGGCCGATCAAATATGACGAATTCGACCCTGACATTCCGCCACAGAATGTGATGCTGCACGGGATGGAGGTGTTCGAGGACGGATCGGTTGTCACCACCTTTGATACCGGCAATGCGATTGCGCGGGTCGATGCGTGCGGCGAAACGATGTGGAGCGTGCGAGGCGGATTTCACCATACGATCACTCGCAGCGGTGACGGCGGAATTTGGACGTGGGAGGGCGAAGATCTGGTGCGACTTGACGAGGATACCGGCGCAAAGACGGTCTCTCTCAATCTGCGAAATGATATCATCGCGGCCAATGATGGCGAACAACGTGCAATCTTCGACATGCGCACCAACGAACCCCAGGAGGCCGACGGCGTGCTAAGCTATCTGGACGATCCGTTCCATCCCAATGACGTCGAAATGCTGCGCCCTGAAATGGCCGGTGCATTCCCGATGTTCGAGGCAGGGGATTTGATGTTCAGCCTGCGCGAATTGAACTTGGTTGCTGTTGTCGATCCGCAAACCGGCATTCTGCGGTGGTGGCAGCATGGCCCTTGGCTGAAACAACACGACCCGGATTTCCATGCCGACGGCACAATCACGATATTCGACAACGCGACCGGCACGGGTCGGTCGCGGATCAGGCGGATCGACCCGCAAGATGGCGCCATGACGGTCGAATTCGCCGGCAGCGATGACGTCCCGTTTTATACGTGGCGACGCGGCAAACATCAGTATCTGCCAAATGGCAACGTGCTGCTGACCAATGCCGAACACGGCAAGGTGCTGGAAATCGATCCCCAAGGGCGCGTCGTCTGGTCCCGCGATATGGTTTGGGATGAAACGCATAACCTGATCATCACCGAAGCGCGCTACGTATCTGAAACGTTTTTCGACGCGGGCTTACCAACATGTTCGGTTGTCGCGGATGTGCAATAGTCCCATTCGCTGAAAGCCCCAATAGCGGGTCTGCGACAATTGCTGTCATAAACAGTGATTGAGAATGCCGTCAGCCAAGGCATCGGGTTGATCTCGGAGAGTCAGAGACTGTCGCATTAATTTGATCACCGCGAGATTTCACGTGGCGGCGGCTGCGATGATGCGACTAGATTGAAGAGGCTTTCGACAAAACGGATTTCGCCTGTGACAGCGGGTGGTTTGCCGTGCACATGCCCATGCTTGTTGGTCCGTATTGCTTCAATCCCGCGCAGGGCCGCCTTTGCCAAAGACAGGGATTTGAAGCCGCGCAAAGGAGTGATCAACTTCTTGAGTGCTGCGTGATCGTATTGTTTTCCCATTTTCGATTTATGTGAATAATACCTTTCCCGGTATGGCACGCAAGGACGGCCTGTACCGGGCCCTGCGCGCGCCAGACCTTGGTTGTGTATTGAACCGGTAAGTCTGAATGTTAAAAAATTACGCTTACCGGACCTTAGGGCAGGTGAGTTCAATGGAGCAGCAATTCAACAACTGCAGCGAACGTCTACAATGTAGGCCGGCATCGCAGCATCTCTGGTGACCGTGATCCGATCGCCCAATCTTGATCGACGGGCGGACTGTGATGCCGATCACGACTACGCTGCGGTACGAAGCAAACCGCTCCGCGGCGCTAGTATTAGTTTTTTGACCAGCGGATAATGCGTCGACAAAAAACGCAAGTCGAGGTTTGAGCATCCTCCCGGATGCTTTTGTTCGTTTTAAACCCCTTAATTACCGCTTTCTGTGCGCGAATCTCAGAATCCGTCAGTCGTGAATTGGCTTTGTCT
Source organism: Pacificibacter sp. AS14 (assembly GCF_038899935.1). Classification (NCBI taxonomy): domain Bacteria; kingdom Pseudomonadati; phylum Pseudomonadota; class Alphaproteobacteria; order Rhodobacterales; family Roseobacteraceae; genus Pacificibacter; species Pacificibacter sp. AS14. The sequence goes on along the minus strand of NZ_JBBMQI010000020.1, from coordinate 51,701 downwards.
TTGGTGGCCATCCCAAGAATGCCCGCCAAGTTGCCGTGAAGATCAGAAACCAAACGGTTTTCACCTGCGTCCGGTGTCAGAACGATCTTCTCGACCATGGATTGAACCACATCAGCGGCCTCAGCGCGGTGCTCAGTCTTTCAGCTTTCAAACATACGTTCGATCCTGTTGCGCCTTTTATACCGGCGCTTGTCACACTTGATGACCTTTTTACGGGACTTTCTGCCCGGGATGCAGGGCTGTGTTCCCTTTTTTATCAGGGCATTCCGAAACCAATTAGCATCATGGCCACGATCTGCCCGCAGCCAGTTTGCAGCGGGAAGATTACCCAATAGGGCGGCCGCGCCAGTATAATAGCTCACTTGACCTGCGGTTATAATGAAATGAATTGGGCGACCTTTGGTGTCAGTGATTGTATGAAATTTGGTGTTCATTCCACCTTTTGTGAGCCCGATTAGGCGAGCAGCCCCCCCTTTTTCAACCGTAGGCTCGAAGCCGTACGGTGAGCCTTGAGGTAGGTCGCATCAATTGAGATTGTCGTGTTGTCAGGTGCCTCAGAAACTAAGCCAGCCATAATGTTGGTGAAAACACCCATATCACTCCAACGCTTCCACCTATTGTATAGTGTCTTGGGATGGCCATAAGCCGCAGGCGCATCACGCCATCTTAGCCCATTGATATTTATTAAAATAATACCACTCAAAATCCGCCTGTCATCAACTCGCGCTCGTCCTCTTGCTTTTGATCATTAACGTGTCTGAACACATAGAAGTCTCTGCTGCGGTTTTTACAAAAGGTAAATTAGCTTGTCACGTGCATGCCATCCGGCGGGCATAGATGAACCTTGGACAAAACATCCGGATGATTATTAATGACCGTTCCGACCATCACATGCTGTGCTGCCTACAGTCCCCTCGGCTTCAGGACACAATTTCAAATATCCCTTCTCAGCGAGAAGATAGCGTCCTTTGCCAAACTTAAAACCACAGGAGTATTTCTACAATGCTAAGACGCATATTCAAAGTTATTGCTGTTGCTTCGATCACGTTGATCGCAGTGCCTGCTGTAGCTCAGGACGACAGCCGACCGGATTTGGTCATCGCGGTCAACAATCTGCCTGGAAGCCTCGAAGGGATCGAGGAAATGGGCAATGTTGCCGTGCGCATCACTTATTCGATGTTTGACAGCCTGATCCGCCGTGATTTTCTGGCCGATGGGTCGGGCACCGCGTCGAAATTGGTGCCGGGTCTTGCTGAAAGCTGGACCCGCATCGACGATCGCACACTGGAATTGAAGCTGCGCGAAGGCGTAAAGTTTCATGACGGGTCTGAACTGACCTCGGACGATGTGGCGTTCAGCTTTGTTGCCGGGCGCGGGCGCGGCTATGACCCGTTGATCGGTACCGCCAAGCGGTTCATGGACAGCATCAGCCACGTCGTTCCTGTCGACAAATACACAGTCCGCGTCGTTTCAAAAGAGCCCGACGTGCTGTTGGAACAGCGCCTGGCGGGCTATGCGTTTTGGATTGTTGAGAATAAGACCTATCTGCGCGAAGGCAAAGATGCTTTTGCCCGCAATCCGGTCGGTACTGGCCCCTACAAAATGGACGAATGGGTCGAAGGCGAATACATCCGCTTGTCAAGCCACGATGATTATTTCGGCGGCAAACCCACAGCCAAAACCGTGACCTTTGTGCAGGTTCCCGAAGTGTCGGCGCGGATCGCGGGGTTAGTGTCAGGCGAATATGATATCTCTGTCAATATCCCGCCGGATCAAATTCCGACAATCGAACGGTATGACGACCTGAAAGTTGAACAGATCGTTTTGGACAATACGCATATGTTGGTTTTCTACCCGAACGGACCGTTGGAAGACAAGCGCGTGCGCCAGGCTCTGGCAATGTCGATCGACCGTGATTTGTTGCGCCGCGCGCTTTGGGCGGACAAGAATTACACTCCAAACGGTCACCAATTGCCGTCATACGAGATGTATATCGAAGATTACCCCGATTTCGAATTCAACCCCGAAAAGGCAAAAGATCTGTTGGCCGAAGCAGGATACGATGGCGAAGAAATCGTCTATAAATTCCCGCTCAACTATTACCTGCTGTCAACCGAAGCCGCCCAGGCGATGCAGCAAATGTGGCAGTCCGTTGGTCTCAACGTCAAGCTTGAGCCGGTCGAAAATTGGGGTCAAGTCACCGATGCGGATGCTCAGGTGAACATTCGCCCTTGGTCGAACACCCACCGCATCCCCGACCCCTTGGGCAGCTTTGTGCCACAATGGGGTGAGTTTTCCGACGTGCAGAACAATCAACAAGACGACGCCCGGTCATGGGATGCCCCCGAGGCCTTCAATGACGCGCAAAATGTCATCATCACCGAAACTGATTGGGAAAAGCGCAAAGCGGCCTATCGCGAGGCGTTGGACATCTGGATGGACGAAACGCCGGGTACGATGTTGTACAACCCGCTGGAAACCTACGCTGTGCGCGATGGTGTAACTTGGCAGCCATATGGCCTCTATTACATGGATCTGCGCCCTTACAACCTAAAATTCGCCGAATAAGGCGTATCAGGGCGGCCCTCGTTCGGGGGGCGCCCAACTTATTTCCGAGAGGCGTCATGGTTTTACGTATCACATCATTGGAAGTAACCATTGACCGAAAAAAAGGCAGTCCTGTGCTCCCGGTGCGCGGTGTGTCTTTTGCGGTTGAAGCGGGTCAAACGCTGGCGCTTGTCGGCGAATCTGGTTGCGGTAAATCCATGACCTGCCTTGCTATTGCGGGCCTTCTGCCCAGGCGCGGATGCGTCAGCGCCGGTCGCGTGGTTCTGGACGGAGCGGACCTTGCAGCACTCCCCACAGCAGAGGCGGCGAAACTGCGCCGCCGTCATGTTGCTAGCGTCTTTCAGGACGCAACAGGAGGTCTCAACCCTGTGCGCAGCATCGGGTGGCAGGTGGCGGAAGCCGTGCGCCTGCGCCAAGGGGCGACGCGCGCTGAGGCGGGTCGCGAAGCCGTACGCCTGCTGGGACGTGTCGGTCTGCCCAATCCGGAGCTCCGCGCAAAGGAATTTCCACACCAGTTTTCCGGCGGCATGAACCAGCGTGCGATGATCGCACTGGCTGTGGCTGGCAATCCCAGACTGCTTGTCGCCGACGAGGCGACCACCGCGCTTGACGTGACCGTGCAGGCGCAGATCATCGATCTGATCGCTGATCTGCGCGACAGCCTTGGCATGGCAGTACTTTTCGTAACGCATGATCTTGGGCTGGTGGCGCAAAGTGCGGACCACGTAGCCGTCATGTATGCAGGCCGCGTGGTCGAGACCGCCAAGGTGTCTGATCTTTTTGCCGCGCCGCGACACCCCTATGCGAACGGGCTGCTAAAAGCCTTGCCTCATCTTGCACCCGCCGGGGGGCGCATGGCGACGATCGAAGGCACCGTGCCTGCGATTGATGCGCTTCCGCCCGCGGGATGTGCCTTCGCGGCAAGGTGCAACCGCGCCTCAGAGGCTTGTCGCACCTCGGATCCCGAACTTCGGGGCAACGTGGCCTGTCACAACCCTGTCCCACTGCCTGTAAATCAAACGGTGAACCGCTACGAGAACGAGAAGATCATGGCATGATTGCCGTCTTGTGCCGCGCCAGGGCCCAGAGTGCCCACTTCTCTTTCAAACCTCTCGCGATGGCAGATCGCGCCGCATCAAAGCGCCAAGGAGAATACGTTGAGCTATCTTGAAGCCACAGATCTGGTGAGATCTTACGAACAAAGCAGTCGGGGACTGTTTCGCAAGCCGCACAAGTTCCGGGCACTTGATGGTGTGTCACTGAAACTGGAGAAAGGCACGACGCTTGGCATTGTCGGAGAGTCCGGTTGCGGGAAGTCCACGCTCGCCCGAGTTCTGTTGGGCCTGCTTGATGCCGATGGGGGCTGTGTCACCCTCAACGGACAGCCGACCCTAAACCTGCCGGACACGCAATGGCGCGCGCTGCGGCGGAGTATGCAATTGGTCTATCAAGACGCGGGGGGCGCGCTTGATCCGCGGCTTCGCGTAAGGGACCAGATCGAAGAACCACTACACATTCATAATCTTCCACTTGACGCCGTAGAGCGCATTCTTGTGTCGGTTGGTCTTTTTAGCGCTTTGGCGGATCGCTATCCGCACGAGCTGTCCGGAGGGCAGTTGCAACGCGTGGTGATTGCCCGCGCCTTGGTTCTCGATCCCGAGCTTCTTGTGCTGGACGAACCGGTCTCGGCGCTTGACGTGTCGATACAAGCGCAGATCGTCAACCTGCTGATGGATTTACAGCGGGATCGCGGTCTCACTTACCTGTTCGTCAGTCATGATCTGGGCGTGGTGCGTCAGATCTCGACCCGTGTGGCCGTCATGTATCTGGGCCGCATCGTAGAAGAGGCGCCGCGCGCCGCGCTCTTTGCTAACCCTTTACATCCATACACGCGCATCCTGATTGATGCCGTCCCAAAGCCGGACCCATCGCTGCGGCGCACGACCCGGATCGAAATTGGTGCTCCGCCCAACCCAGCCGATCCACCATCAGGTTGCAGCTTTCATCCGCGATGTCCGTTGGCCACCGCGCGATGTACCGTAGAACCTCCAGCCTTGCGTGATTTTGGTGACCGCCGCGTAGCCTGCCATTTAATCAAGGAGACTGTCTGATGTTCTGGTTCCTGACGAAATCACTGCGCGCGGTCATTACGCTCTTGCTCGTGGTCACGTTTGTCTTCTTCGTCCTGCGCCTGTCTGGTGACCCGACCTACATGCTATTGCCCGATGACATCGACGAGGCGACGCGCACATTCTACCGGCAGCTTTGGGGCTTGGATAAACCGATATTCGTTCAGTATTTGAACTACCTTGGCGCTTTGCTGCAAGGCGATTTCGGGATTTCCTTCCGCAACAATCAGGACGCCTTCCAACTGGTTTGGGACCGCGTTCCCAAAACGGCCCTTCTGACGGGAACGTCGCTGGTGATCTCGTTGGTGATCGGCATTCCGCTTGGCATCGTCGCAGCGCTTTACCGCGACAGCTGGATTGACCGCGCCGTGATGGCTGCGTCGGTGTTTGGCTTCTCCATGCCGAACTTCTTTCTTGGTATCCTGCTTATCCTGATTTTTTCGCTGAACCTGCGTGTCCTGCCCTCCTCCGGGTCTGGGACGTGGAGGCACCTGATCATGCCCGCTTCTACGCTTGGCATCAGCTTTGCCGCGCAATTCGCCCGTTACACCCGGTCGTCGATGATCGATGTGCTGAACAAATCCTACATGCGGACCGCGCAGTCCAAAGGGGCCGGTACAGCGCGCCGTGTGAACTTGCATGCGCTGCCCAACGCCGCCATTCCTGTGATCACGATCCTTGGTTTAAAGGTTGGTGAATTGCTCGGCGGTGCGGTCATCACCGAGACAGTATTTGCTTGGCCCGGTCTGGGCAGGCTGTTGACCAGTGCCGTGGCATCGCGTGATCTGGCCGTGGTGCAATGCATTATGATCCTTTTGGCCATAACCATGGTTGTGGCCAACATGCTGACAGATCTTACCTATGGCTGGCTTGATCCACGCGTGCGTGTCGGCGCGAAGGCAGGTTCACGATGACTGATACAACGCTCGTTCGGCGCCGATGCCATGCCTTAATCCGTTGGTTTTCCGAAACGCCCCTGACGGTCACTTTGGCTGCATCCTTCATGGTTCTGATGCTGTTTGTGATGCTGTTTGCACAGATCATTCAGCCCTACGCGTTTGACCACATCGACCTCATGAACCGCATTTCCCCACCCGTACCGCTACAAGGCAGCACGTTGATGCATCCGGCGGGCACCGACACCCTTGGGCGCGACCTTTTCTCGCGACTGCTTGTCGGGGCGCAAACCTCGATGCTACTTGCGCTTCTGGGGACATGTCTGGGGGCTATTCTTGGCATCACGCTGGGATTTTTAGCGGCGCACAAGGGACGGTTGTGGGACGAGGCCATCATGGGATTGGTGGATTTTCAAGCCGCGATGCCCTGGTTCATCGTCGCGCTCGCAGTGCTGGCATTTCTTGGCAATTCGATGGTGATGTTCATTGCCATCATGGCCCTTTATGGCTGGGAAACCTACGCGCGTATCACGCGTGGCTTGGTTCTCTCGGCACGAGAACAGGGCTATGCACTGGCGGTGCGTGGATTGGGCGCACGACCTCGCTGGATCTACTTGCGCCATATCTTGCCCAATATTTCTGGTCCGCTGCTTGTGCAGCTTACCGTGAATTTCCCGTCGACAATCCTGTTCGAAACTTCGCTCAGTTTTCTGGGGCTTGGTATCCGCCCGCCCATGACATCTCTTGGCCAGATGCTGGGCGAAGGTCGCGACTACCTGATCAGTGCGTGGTGGCTGGCGGTGGTCCCCGGCGTCATGATCTTCCTCATAACGCTGTCCATGTCGATCCTTGGCGACTGGCTACGCTCTAAACTTGACCCTTCATTGGAGAACTGACATGCCCATAGTTGCAGGCTGCGGCCTGAATCTGACGTCCATTACACCCGGAGACCTTAACGGCGCCGCGAACCTGATGGCCCGCTGGGCCGAGATCGGCTGTTCCCATGTCGAGATCAGCGCACGCCGGCTTGATATCATTGTTGGAGGGCAACTTAACATGCCCGCGGTGCGCCGTTTGGCCGGCATTATCGATCAGCACGGCATGGCGCCTGTGCTGCATGCTCCGCATGGAATCAATCTGATGGATCGCGCGCGGCGCGACATGCATAAGGCTGCAGCGGAAGCCTCGATCGAGTTCTGCCGGATAACTGGTTGCGCCTCGATGGTCCTGCATTCGGGTCATGTGTCGGCGCAGGAATGGGTGGTTCAGCGCGATGTTTTGCTTGCTGAGGAACAGAACCAGCTTCGTCGGCTGGGGGACCTGGCCGAAAAGGCTGGTGTCAACATTGCCGTCGAGAACCTGATCGCTAGCCCGTTGAACGCGGATCGTATCATCTATGGCGCCGATCCGCGTGCTCTGGCCACGCAGCTTGCTGCCGTCGATCACCCGCGTGTCGGGGCCTGTCTTGATTTTGGGCATGCCTTCCTTTCGTCCTCGATGCTTGGCTTTGATTTCATCGACGCTTGCGCAACGCTCAGCCCGCAGGTCTGGCATCTTCATCTGCACGATAATTTCGGCGACCCCAGCGGTGGAGCCGGTATTGGCGATAGCGGCGACGCGGCCGTCATGGGACAAGGTGATATGCATGCGCCCATATTTTGGGGTGCGATCCCTTGGGCCGAGCTTTTGCCCAGGATGCAGTTTCGTCAAGGCACCTTTGGCATGATCGAATTGAACGGGCGTTACAACGCCTATGCAGAGGGCGTCTTGCAATCAGCCCGCAACGTCGCCGCGCATCTTGACGGCGCGCCGCTGGTCAACCCCTGGGAACAATCCGTATGACCCATATCGTTTCAACAGGCTTCAACACCGGCATCGCCGATGGCGACCTTGGTCGCGTCGCAACTCGCCTTGCCCATATGGTTGAGATCGGCTGTACGGGCGCTGAAATCACCGCTGTCGGACTGGATGCCGTCGTGGACTGCCGTTTGATCCTTGATCGGGTGGCGGGTTTGCGCAAGATCATCAGCACGCATGACCTGAACTATTCGATGCACGCACCCATTGCTATCAATCTGATGGATGAGACCCACGCCGACATCATGGCGCGAGCAGCAACCGTGTCGATGGAGCTTGCGGCAGAGATCGGAGCCGGCGTAGTGGTCCTCCATCCAGGGCGGGTGTCCCCCCAGAATTGGGTCAATCGGCAGGACCAACTTTTGCAGTTCGAACTTGAGCAGCTTGGGCCCGTTGCCGACCGGGCGGCAGAGCTTGGCGTCCAGATCGCCTATGAGAACATCTCGCCAAATCCGCGTGTGATTGCGGGTCAGGAAACCTCCTATTCTCTGGACCCACGTGCCCTCGCGGATCAGCTTGAGCGGTTGAAACATCCTGCCGTCATGGCCTGTCTTGATATCAGCCACGCACAGCAGGGTGCCGGGCTTTGGGGCTTTGACATGCTCGAGGCTTGCAAGGTACTTGGCCCATGGATCGGGCATATCCACTTTTCTGATTCAACCGGTCTGCCCGCGACATTTCCCACTGGGTCGGGCAACGAGCAACAGTTCTTTGGTGTCGGGGATATGCACGCCCCTCAAGGGTTTGGCCGAACCGATTTCGCAGCGCTTGCGGCGAGTCTGCAGCTCCGCGAAGGCACGCGGGTGGTAATCGAACTCAAGTCCAATTTCCTCGCCCATGCCGAACAGCAGACGCTGGCGGCGGCTCAAAGCTTTGCCGATGCCGTGAACGAGGCCCGCGCATGACACAGGTTGACCGCGTTGTAATTGTGGTGTTTGACGCCCTGCGCCCAGACATGATCGCAGGCCGCATGCCCCATCTGGAGTCCTTCGCCTCGCAAAGTCTGTGGTTTCGTGAAGCGAGGTCGGTCTTTCCGTCGATGACACGGGTGGCCACCACATCGTTTGCCACAGGCGGCTGGCCGGCGCAGCACGGCATTATCAACAATAGCTTTCATTTGCCGCATGTCATGCAGGGCATGCCCGTCGACACCTCGAACTTCGATCATCTCACCCGGCTGAAAACATCGCAGGGACAGGTCGTCACGATGGCAAGCCTTGGTCACGCGCTGGCCGCTGCGGGCAAGCGGATGGGTGCCGTGCATTGCGGGACAGCAGGCGCGGCGTATCTGGTCAATCATGATGTGGCAGCACATGGTCACTGGACCTTTTCGATACATGGTGAAGCCAGCACGCAAACGCCCGGTGCCGTGCAGCGCGCAGTGGCCTTGCATGGGGCACTTCCCGACCCTAAGATTTCGAAATTCACCACGCTGGACTATGCCGAAAGCGTGTTTATCGATATGGCCCTCGCCGAAGACGGACCGGATGTTGCGCTGATGTGGTTGCCGGAACCGGACACCACGTGGCACAAGTTTGGCCTTGGATCGGGCGAGGCGAGGCGTGTCATGGCCGCTGCAGACAAAGTTTTTGCCAATGTGCTCGACGCAGTCCAATCGCGAGGTGGGCGCACGGCGGTCATTGCAATGTCGGATCATGGCCAAATCACCATGACCAAGCGCAGCGATATTTGCGCAGAAATGCTGGCCGATGGTCTGCCAGCCCATCACCACCCAGGGAAAGAGCACAGATTGGCGCTGACCCAAGGCAATATGGGTGAGCTGCGCAGCCTTGACGGCGACAAATGCCTGATCGCTGATGCCTGCGACTGGTTGATGTCACGGGACGACATTGGCATGGTCTTTGCACGGGATGACATGGCTGACGCCCTTCCCGGCACCTTGCCTATGTCTCTGGTTCAGCACGGGCATGACCGCTCCCCAGAGCTGTTCTTTCTGATGCGGTCGTCAGAGGAAGCTGACCATTGGGGGCTGCCGGGTAGCGGCGGATTGATGGCCGGTGTGGAATTGGGCTGTGGGATGCATGGCGGGCTGAACCGTTATGAAATGAACACGACCCTGATCGTGAACACACCAGACGGGCGACGGGGTCTCGACGCGATGCCTGTTGGACTTGTCGATATCGCGCCAACGGTCTGTGACCTGCTCGATACGAAAATGATTGCGGCTGGTCATCCGCTGCCATTGTTTGAACCTGCCACGAGCCACGTTGTTCCTGAGGTATTTCGCGATGGTCGTGGCCCATTCATGCAAGAGTTGCGCCGGCACAATGTTGACGGACGTGTCTATCTGGACAACGGCGCGAGGGTGACTGAATGACGCTGGCTCGATAACGAGTCGGCGCCAGAACATTCGGAGACGTCTAATGCGCCAACCCTTGTTTTCGATCGTGAGGCTTGGGCAAGTTTCGTACAGGCCTTTGCCACCTGTGCGCCCGCATCCAGCATTGCGAAATGCAAAACTCTAAATGGCGCGCTTATCGGCAAGCGTGCGCAAATGCCCTGAAAGGCTTTCTGATGACAGCAATCATATTTGATCTTGACGGCACGCTCATTGATAGCGTGCCCGATGTCCATAAAGCAGCATCTGAGATGCTTGCAGAAACAGGGCACTCGGCGCTTGGCATTGCCAAAATCCGTAGTTTCATCGGCAATGGTGTGCCTGCGCTGATCACCAAAATAATGCAAGAGATTGACGAGGACCACGAGGATCGTGCGCGTCACGCCGTTCTGGAAAAGTGCTTTATGCGCCATTACATGGCTGCGCCCGCCGTTCTCAGTACACCATTCGACAATGTGCGTGCGACATTAGATTATTTGTCTGCAAACGGGTTCAGACTCGCAGTGTGTACAAACAAACCCGTGGCGATTGCCAAGCAAATACTTCACGACCTGAATATGGACTCTTATTTCGCTGTTGTAATCGGGGGAGACAGCTTGACCGTCCGGAAGCCTGACCCGGCACCATTGCACGCAGCAATTGACCAAGCATGCGCAAGCAGGGCGATTTATGTTGGCGATAGCGAGGTCGACAGTGAAACAGCGCAGCATGCGGACGTTCCGTTCATGTTGTTTACCGAAGGGTATCGGCGCGCTTCGATCAACGAAATACAGCATCAAGCGGCATTCTCGGACTTTTCTCAGCTGCCTGGACTGGTTCAGATAATAGGCGAAAAGGCGTCTGGCAATCGGATTGAAAGCACGACCGCCCGCAGGTCATGAGGAGCATTTTCGGACAATCTTCCATTCTTTTCATCGTGGTAGCCAGCCGCGATGACCGTAATAGGCTCTGTCAGAGGGAACTCTGTTGTGAAGGGTAGGGTGGCGATCTAGCGTTGTATTATGATAAAACGTTCGCCTTTCCGTTACTTCAAAGCCAGCCCAGAGATAATCCGCCTTGCGGTGATGCTTTACGTCAGATTTCCGCTGTCGCTTCGGAATGTTGAAGATCTTCTGCATGAACGCGGCATCGATGTAAGCCATGAAACTATCCGGTTTTGGTGGAACAAATTTGGCCCAATGTTTGTGCCGCTGAAATTCGCAGGAAGCATGTTAATCGGCTGCGGTGTTATTCGAACTGGCGATGGCATCTTGATGAGGCTTTTGTAAAGATTAACGGTGAACGGCATTACCTATGGCGGGCGGTTGATCACGAAGGTGAGGTGCTGGAAAGCATTGTCACTAAGCGCCGGGATAAGGTCGCAGCCCTTAAATTTATGAAGAAAGCGATGAAACGGTATGGATCACCGGAAGTCATCGTGACCGACAAATTGCGTTCATATGGTGCCGCGATGAAAGTTATCGGGAATGTGGCCAAACAGGAGACTGTGCGCTGGAAAATAATTGAGCCGAGAATTCTCACTTACCTTTTCGTCGAATGCGAAGTTTGCAGAAATTTGTTTCCGTCCATGCATCCGTTTTTAACCACTTCAATCAGGAGCGCAGCCTTTCCCGAAGAGATCATTTCAAGATGAACCGCACCGCTGCACTTGCTGAGTGGCGCGGTCTTTGCGCGGCATAAAGGACAGCTTCACTGGCCTGGTAGAGACTGGTTCCAATTTGTCTGACAGCACTCTCAAATGGGTTCAGGAAACCGGTATCGATTGGCATGACATCGCGCTTGGAAAGCGCCAGCAGAACTGCTTCATAGAAAGCTTCAACGGCAACCCGAGTCGGAGTACCGCTTTTGAGGTGGTTCCACTTTCCATCAATGCGCGCAGTGCTTGATATTCTGGCAGACTGTGCCAAGTTTTGTGCGCCATTGCTTCTTTGTGCGCCATTGCTTCCTAGCATAACATTATAAGAGTAAGAATTAATATCATACCTTTTTTAGTCTTTGCGAAAAGCTAACATAAGGAGCCGAGAGTTCTTTGGGGACACCACGCTATGAGCAATAAAACCACACCAACCGTCTTTGACGGTCACAATGATGTTTTATCAAAACTGCACCGGGCAGGCGGCGTTTCGGCGAATAAGAGTTTCGTGAACGGGCGGGACGGGGCCATTGACTTGGTTTCCGCCAAAGCGGGTGGCTTTGCCGGTGGATTTTTTGCGGTCTATATTCCGTCGCCCGTTGATCTTGAAGACAAATTCGACCAAATGACCCAGCCACCTTATGACCTACCGCTTCCGGACCTCATTGATTGGGAGGATGCGTTTCCCGTTGTTATGGCCCAAGCCGCGATCCTGTTTGACCTTGAAAAACGCGGTGCGCTCGTCGTTTGCCGCACAGCCGCCGACATTCGTGCCGCAATGGCTGCGGACAAGATGGCCGCAGTTTTCCATATCGAAGGGGCTGAGGCTATTGATGCCGACCTGCACACGCTTGAGGTTCTGTATCAAGCGGGGCTTCGCTCCCTTGGACCTGTCTGGAGTCGTTCAACAATCTTTGGCCATGGCGTACCGTTCCGCTATCCAAGTAACCCTGATATTGGCGAGGGGCTGACGGATCACGGGGTCAGGCTGATCAAGCGCTGTGACTCATTGGGAATTATGGTGGACTTGTCGCATCTAAATGAAGCAGGGTTCTGGGACGTTGCGCGCTATTCGTCCAAGCCGCTGGTGGCTACGCACTCAAATGCGCATGCGATTTGCCCACACAGCCGCAACCTGACCGACAAACAACTTGCCGCCATACGTGAGAGCAATGGCATGGTGGGGCTCAATTTCGCGGCCGCTTTCCTTCGGGAAGACGGGCGCATGTTACCAGATGTGCCGCTCGAACAAATGCTGCGGCATCTCGATTATTTGATCGAGCATCTGGGGGAAGATCGGGTCGGATTAGGCTCGGACTATGACGGGGCTGTTGTTCCGGAGGAGTTAACCTCCTGTGCGGAGCTTCCCAAACTAAGACAGGCAATGGCGCAACACGGCTACGATGATGCCTTGATCGCCATGCTTTGCCACGAGAATTGGCTGCGTGTGCTCGAAATAACATGGGGGGAATAACCCTCCAATTTGCGCGCAGACATTAATGAAACGGACCAGGAGAGGTTTAATTGTGAATACATTTAACAGACTGCTTACAACTGCGGCGATTGGAATCGCTGTGAGCGTTACATACTTCCCGGCCTTCGCCGAGACACCGGCCAACATGTTGGTCATTGCGCACCGCATCGATGACGTCACAACCATCGACCCTGCGGAAAGCTTTGAATTTGCGGGCTCTGACATCAGCCGCAACGTTTATAACCGTTTAGTATACCTTGACCCGATGGATTTGGCTGCTGGGTACAAACCTGATTTGGCCGAAAGCTGGGACGTCAGCGAAGACGGAAAAACCGTCACTTTCACAATGCGTGAGGGCGTGGAATTCCAGTCGGGCAACCCTGTGCGGGCCGAAGATGCGGCGTTCTCCTTGCAACGCGCTGTGATCCTGAACAAAACACCCGCGTTCATCCTGGGACAGTTTGGTTTTACGCCCGAAAACGTGGCCGAAATGATCAAAGCTGACGGCAACAAGCTGATGATCACGACGGATAAAAAATACGCCACATCCTTTGTTTTGAACTGTTTGACCGCCACAATCGGTGGCATCGTCGACAAAGAAACCGTCATGGCAAACGCGGTGGATGGCGACATGGGCAACACATGGCTCAAAACCAACACCGCAGGTTCTGGCCCATATAAACTGGACAGTTGGAAGCCAAACGAGAGCGTTACCTTGTCCTCGAATCCTGATTATTATCGCGGCGCCCCAGCCATGGAGCGGGTGATTGTACGTCATGTGACCGAGAGTGCGTCACAGCGGTTGCTCCTAGAGCGCGGTGACATCGATATCGCGCGCAACCTGAACCCCGAAGATATCGCTGGTGCTTCCGACGAGGCGGGCATCAAGATTGAAGACGAGCTTAAAGGCCGTCTGATGTATATGGCTTTGAATGGCAAACACCCGGTTCTTTCCAAGCCCGAAGTACGCCAAGCCTTTAAATATCTGGTCGATTATGAAGGTATGCAAAACAGCTTCCTTAAGGGGCAGTATACGATCCACCAAAACTTCCTTCCCGCAACCTATCTTGGGGCGTCGGATGAAAATCCGTTCTCTTATAACATCGAAAAGGCCAAGGAACTTTTAGCTGCGGCTGGTGTTGAAGGTCTTGAAATCGAGATCGGTGTGCGTGAAGCGCAAGAGCGTATCGAAATTGGGCAATCTTTCCAAAATGCGGCCGCGCTGGTTGGAATCAAGGTCAACATCACGGTTGGTACGTCGAAGCAAATCCTCGCGCGGTATCGTGCCCGCGATCTTGATGTGTATCTGGGCGCATGGGGGCCGGATTATCCGGATCCACAAACCAATGCGGGCACATTTGCCTATAACCCTGACAATACAGACGAGGCTAATGCGACGGGTTATCTTGCTTGGCGCACAGGCTGGGATGCCGGTGGTTTGAGCGAAAAGGTTGATGCCGCAGTGACCGAAGTTGATCGCGATAAGCGTATTGCGATGTATCAGGAAATTCAGGCAGAGTTCCGCGATATTTCGCCCTTTGTGATCATGTTCCAACAGATCGAGCAATCGGCAATGCGTGACAACGTGATGAATTTCACGACCGGGCAGGCAGTGACTTCTGCGGCTTACTGGCCGGTTACGAAGTAAATGGCTCAAGCTGAATACACAACCGAGAGGCGCCCCAAACGGGCGCCCCTTTGGCCAACTCTTGTGGCCGTTCTGCGGACACTTGGCTCCATCGCCGTGACGCTGCTCGGGCTTTTGTTTGTCACGTTTGTCATTGGGCGCATCATGCCCATCGATCCGGTGCTGGCCATCGTGGGCGAGCGTGCGTCGAAATCGACCTATGATGCCGTCTACTATCAGTTGGGCCTCGATAAACCCATGCTGGTGCAATTTCTCTATTATTTATGGGACGTGATCCATCTGGATTTTGGGACATCCCTGCTGAATGCCCGACCTGTGTCTGAAGACATTGCGCGCGTTTTCCCCGCCACGTTGGAGTTGGCGACGCTGGGTATTATCCTTGGCGTTGTGCTCGGCGTGCCGCTGGGCGTTCTGGCGGCTGTTCGTAAAGGCTCTTGGATCGACCAAGTTGCCCGTGTTCTCGCACTTGTTGGCTATTCCATGCCGATTTTCTGGCTCGGCCTCATGGGACTTTTGTTGTTCTATGGCATCTTGGGATGGGTCGGAGGCCCCGGCCGTGTCGGGATTTTCTACGTCGATGTGGTTCCACGCGTCACGGGCATGCTCCTTATCGACAGCCTGTTTGCCCGCAACTTGGACGTTTTTAAGGATGCCTTCAGCCATATCATCCTACCAGCCTCTCTTTTGGGGTATTACTCGCTGGCCTATATCAGTCGCATGACACGCTCGTTTATGTTGGAACAACTCAGTGCCGAGTATATTACCACGGCACGCGTTAAGGGCATGTCCGAGTGGGACGTGGTGTGGAAACACGCGTTTAAAAATATTCGCGTTCAGCTGATTACGGTTATCGCCTTAAGTTACGCGGGCCTTCTTGAGGGGTCTGTCCTGACTGAAATTATCTTCAGTTGGCCGGGGATAGGCAGCTATATCACCACCGCGCTTTTGAGTGCGGATATGAATGCGGTGCTGGGGGGGACGGTTGTGGTTGGGTTGGTTTTCATCTTGCTGAACATCTTCGCTGATCTTCTTTATAAAGTTTTTGATCCGAGGGCGAAATAGATGGCTGAAGCACAATCCCTACGCGCGTGGCTCCTCGCGGAAACGCCCACCTCGCGCCACCACGCCAAAATGTCGGCGATTTATCACGGGTGGTTGTCGTTCCGCTCAAATACGATGGCCATGATTGGGCTGGGAATTCTGGTGCTGTTGGTGCTCATTGCTGCAGCGGCACCAGTGATCGCGCCGCATGATCCGTTTGTTCAGGACCTTGGCAACCGACTGGCGCCTTTATGGTCGGACGGGCACGTGTTTGGCACCGACAGCCTTGGGCGCGACATCCTCTCTCGGCTGATCTATGGCGCACGTATCACGCTGTATATCGTCGCGCTGGTGGCGCTTATTGCACCGATTGTCGGGCTGCTTGTGGGGACGGTTTCTGGCTATGTCGGTGGCTGGACGGATACCGTTTTGATGCGGATTACAGATATTTTTCTGGCCTTCCCACGCTTGGTTCTGGCTTTGGCCTTTGTCGCCGCGCTTGGCGCAGGTATTGAGAACGCGGTATTGGCAATCTCGCTCACGGCATGGCCCCCCTATGCGCGTATCGCGCGGGCCGAAACCCTGACCATTCGTTCCTCTGACTACATTAGTGCGATTCAGTTGCAGGGGGCAGGGGCGCTCAGGATTATCACCAAACATATTTGGCCGCTGTGTATTTCTTCGCTGATTGTCCGTGTAACGCTGGATATGGCGGGCATAATTTTGGCTGCCGCTGGCCTTGGATTTCTCGGACTTGGCGCACAACCTCCAAGCCCTGAGTGGGGCGCGATGATCTCCGAAGGTCGCCGTTTCATCCTCGATTATTGGTGGATTGCGACGGTTCCGGGTTTGGCTATTTTCACGGTGTCTCTCGCGTTCAACCTTTTAGGCGACGGGCTGCGCGATGTGCTGGACCCCAAGGCAGGTGAATGATGGAACCCCTACTTGATGTTGAAAACCTTTGGGTGAAATTCCCGTCCCGCCATGGTGTCTTTGATGCGGTGCGGGGAGTCTCTTTCACGCTGGGCCGCGAGCGACTTGGTATTGTGGGCGAAAGCGGGTCCGGCAAATCCATGACCGGACGCGCCATTCTCCGACTGATCCGCTCCCCCGGAATTGTCGAAGCGGATCATATTCGCCTTGAAGGCGTTGACCTGCTGAAAAAAACCGAAAAAGAAATGCGCGCCGTGCGAGGGCAACGCATCAGTATGGTGATGCAGGATCCAAAATTCTCGCTCAATCCGGTGCTGACCATTGGGGATCAAATTATGGAGTCCTATCGGTTGCATAATTCGGTCACAAAAAAGGCCGCCTATAAAAAATCTATCGAGATGTTGGTGGCCGTTTCAATCCGCGATCCCGACCGCGTTATGCGCGCCTATCCGCATGAAATGTCAGGCGGCATGGGGCAGCGCATTATGATTGCCATGATGTTGATCCCAAACCCCGAAATTTTGATTGCGGATGAGCCGACCTCCGCCTTGGATGTTTCAGTTCAACGGCAAGTTCTTGATATCATGGACAAGTTGGTAAAAGAGCGTGGCATGGGGTTGATTTTTATCAGCCACGATTTGAATCTTGTGGCGGACTTTTGTGATCGCGTTTTGATCATGTATGCTGGACGCGTTGTTGAGGTTTGTGACGCGGACAAATTGCACGAAGCCAAGCACCCCTATACCCGTGGGTTGCTGAATTCGCTGCCGCGCCTCGATGCGCCGCGCGACCGGTTGGATGTGTTGGAACGGGATCCGGAATGGTCCCGCGCCTCAAGTGTGAGTGGCCGGATATGAAGATGCTTGAGGTGAATGACCTGAACGTTTGGTTCGGGATGGGCCGCGACCGTGTTGACGCGGTTCTCGGGGCGACATTCAATGTGGAAAAGGCCGAAAGCTTTGGGCTTGTCGGCGAAAGCGGGTCGGGGAAATCGACCATTTTACGCGCCCTGACCGGCCTTGCCCCCCATTGGTCAGGTAGCCTCTCGGTCGATGGGCACCCCATTGGCAAAAAGCGACCAAAGTCCTTTTTTAAAACTGTTCAAATGGTGTTTCAGGATCCTTATGCATCGCTGCACCCACGGCATTCTGTCGATCAGGTCTTGGGGGAAACGCTGCAGTTGCACGGTTTTTCCGACATCGATAATCGGGTTGTGAAACTGCTGGACGACGTTGGTTTAGGGCAGAAATTTCGATTCCGCTATCCGCATCAACTGTCTGGTGGTCAGCGCCAACGCGTGGCAATCGCGCGGGCGTTAGCTCCGGAACCTGAGTTGCTTTTACTTGATGAGCCGACATCAGCGCTGGACGTTTCTGTGCAGGCAGAAATCCTAAACCTGCTCGCGGATTTACGCGAGGATCGCGGGCTGACATACCTCATGGTGTCGCACGATCTATCTGTGGTGAGCCACATGTGCGACCGATTGGCCGTGATGAAAGATGGCGCATTAGTAGAAGTTTTGGATGTGGATGCCCTTCGACATATGAAGGCGAGCCATCCCTATTCACAGCAGCTTCTAAATGCGTCAATTTGACGTAGATATTGGTGATACAATTGAGGTGCGCTAAGCGCTGGGCCACAGTTTATCCACGATCGAAGAACCCCAAGTGCTCCTGTTGATCGCCATAATTGATGACGGTCTATCTATATCATTATGCGGGTTTTGTCGTTTTTGCATCTCCAATAGCTTACTGCGAAACTCAAGCTCGTGATGCTTCGCCTCCGCATTCCAGTTCACAACAACAGTGTCGATGATTTGGTGTAGCTCGTCGCTCGCACGGCCCGTCACAGCCTCATCTGACAGGGTTGCCGCAAGATCATCTATATGCGCCCTGTAGAGGGAGGGGAGGCCGCTGGGAGCGTGACGGGTTCAGGTTTCCAGGTTTGGGCTGCTCTGCTGGGGCATCAGCGTCGTCGTTGAAGGTGTGGAACACCACCACAGGATTGCAGATTTTGAACGCTTGTCGATTGCGTGGCTGAAAAAACAGTTTGGCGATGATGTCATTCACGCCCGCGCTGACCTCGATGAAGAGGCTTATCACATCCACGCTGTGGTAATGTTGCGGGTGCGTGTTGATATGACACGCAAGGATAAGAAGACCGAGGAGAAGAAAGTTATCGCGACACGTTTGATGCTGCAGCCATCGAAGTTCGATGTGATTGAAGACTACGAGCACGCTCAAGATAGCGTCAGCGCATGGTTTACTGAGATCGGACTTGATCGCGGAGAGAAGCACAAAGAGGCCTTCCGCGAAGCTGTCGCTAAGGGCGACATGCAGCCCCCAAAACGTATGCATAACAAGACGCGAGAATGGCGATGCAAGAAAGACCGTGAGCTCGCAAAGCGTGAACGTGATTTGAAAATCCGCTCAGCTGCCGTCGAAGAAAAACTCACAGAGGCCGACGCTATTATCGAAATCACCGAAGCGATTGGGCAAGGTGTGGTGGATCCCACCGCAACGGAGGCGGGGGCCACGATTAGACCGGTGAAAGGGCGCGAGAAGGATGAGGCGTTCTTACGGGCGCAGCGATATGCACAGCGCTCGCCCAAAGGTGCCTTCCGCGTTGGCGAGGCCTTTCGAGGTGGATATTCCAGCGGAATCAGCTGTCATCGTCGTCATGTCCTATGCTTGCCCTAGAGGGCTTTGTGCCGCTCTGTATCCGTCCAGGCCTTTGGCGAAGGTGGTGCTTGTTTCACACAAAAACGGGGATATTCATAAGACAAGCGGCATAAAAGCCGTGAAAGTTAATTGCAGAGAGGAGGCCAGAACTAAAACGCATTAGGCCAGATTTTCCGCCTATTTTTCATGTAATTTTATTAATATCGTTACAAGCTACATTTAAGTAATGCCCCGACGAAACTGCAACTGTAATTGCAAAGAGGGCTAAAAAATGATTGCACAAATCAGAAATATCACAAGCGCAGGGCTGCTGGCTCTGCTGGGAACCACCACCTTGGCCGCGGCCGATGTGAGCGTTGAATTTTGGCACAGCTTTAGTGGCGCTTCTGGCGAAGCCTTGGACCAGATCATCGAAAATTTCGAAGCTCAAAACCCAGACATTAAAATCGACGCACAGGAGATCGGCAACTACAACGACATCGTCACAAAGCTCCAAGCCGCGATCCCTGCAAAGCGTGCGCCTGATGCGGTGATCATGGAAGTCACGCGGTATGGTTTGTTCGCGGACCGTGGTGTGTTAAAAGATTTAACCCCGTATGTTGACGCAGATCCACTCAAAAACGAGCTATTCGATTTTGCCCGTGAGGTCGGTGTCTATGAAGGCAAAAACTACATTGTGCCCTTCAACTCTTCGACACCTGTTTTGTATTTCAACAAGGCGATTTTCGAAAAGGCTGGCTTGGACGAAAACACCCCTCTGAATACATATGACGATCTGTTGGCTGCCGCTCAACAAATCACAGAAACTCTTGGCGCAGAAGGCATTTCTGGCATTGCAGCCCCTGGACAATTTGCACGTTGGGGCTTGGTCATGGACAATGACAGCGACCTGATCGATAGCGTTTCTGGCGACATTTTGCTCGATGCGCCCAACACGATTGAAGCCTATGAATTCATGGCGTCGCTGGTGCATGAATACAAGGTTGCATCTCCCGATGGTGTGACCAAAGAAAACAATGGCCGCGACGCATTTTTGGCTGGCAAAGTTGGCATGATGATCAACTCGACTGGCAACTACGGGCGTTCAACGTCGGCTTTGGGTGACGATCTGGCTGTCGTGCCAATGCCGTGCAACAAAGTGTGCGCTGTGCCAATCGGCGGGGCTGGGATCGGCATTTTGTCGACATCTGAACAGGAAGTTCAAGACGCAGCCTACAAGTTCATCAGCTTTGCAGCCTCCCCCGAGTCCAATGCTTTGTGGTTCTCTACAACGGGTTACATGCCGATCAACAAAAAAACAGCAGAACAGCCCCTTGCGATCGAAGCGCTCGCTGAAAAACCCGGCATTAATGTGGCAATCAATCAGCTTGATGTCGCGCGCGGACGTCCGCGTCCTCCGGTTGTGACTTGGATGCGCGCATCTGAATATGATCGGTGGCAAGCCATGGCGCTGGGTCAACGCGAAGTGCCCGAAGTCTTGACCGAGTTCGCCGAGCGCACCCGTGCGGAAGCTGAACGTCTTAAAAAGTAAGCTTTATTTCAATCCCCTAGCGAGGCCCTGATTCATCGGGGCCTCGCTTCACTATTTGGAAGGCCACTTTATGCTGCGCCGTATGACGCCCTATCTTTTCGTGCTGCCGCTTCTCGGGTTTATCGCGGTGTTCACGTATATTCCGATTGTTCAAAGTCTGAACCTCAGTGTTCGCGAATGGGATTTCCTGTCGCCAACCAAGCCTTACGTCGGGTTGGATAATTACAGATTGCTGTTGGACAGCCGTGAGTTTTGGAATGCCTTGCGGGTGACGGCTGTCTTTGCCGTTATATCTGTGCCCCTGCGTTTGATTTTGGCCCTTTTCCTTGCAAGTCAGCTTCTGCGTGAGACGCTCGTATCACGCCTTATGCGCGGCGCGCTGTTCTTACCCTGGGTGACATCGACAGTTGCCATCGGTGTGGTCTTTTCTTGGGTCTTCTCGACGGATTACGGCATGATGAATGCGCTGTTGTCGAATTTTGGTTTGCCGAAAGTGGCATGGCTGCAAGAGCCGCAGGTCGCGCTTTGGGTTTTGATTTTCGTCAATACGTGGAAGCAGCTTGGCTACGACATCATCATTTACATCGCGGGCCTACAAGCGATTGCGCCGGAGCTTTATGACGCTGCGGCTGTTGATGGGGGGCGTAAGGCCCATGTCTTTCGCCGCATTACAATGCCGCTTGTGATGCCCACGACGTATTTCTTGTTGATGATTTCAGTGATCGAAGCCTTTCAAGTGTTCACCATCGTCGACGTCATGACCAAAGGCGGTCCAGCTGGGGCGACGGATATGTTGGTGAATATGCTGTACCGCGTGGGTTTCACCTTGTTCGACATCGGGGTCGGCTCCGCCTTGGCTGTGTTGCTGTTCGTCTTCCTCATCATTCTAGCGGTGATTAAATCCCGCGTTATTGGCCGAAAGGTACATTATGAAGCCTGAGAATCCACTGTTGGCCCTATTGGCGCTTGCCGCTGGGGTGCTCTTTCTATCGCCTGTTTTGTATTCAATATGGATGTCGTTTCAGACGGCAGATGGGTATTATACGGGCAATATAGATTTTACTTTTCGCAACTATGAGATGGCAATCGGGCAGTATAATTTTGCGCGCTATTTGGTGAATTCTGTGATTGTATCAGGGCTTGTGACGCTCATTGGTTTGGCCGTTGCAACCTCTGCCGCGTTTGCGTTTGCGCGCTATACATTTGCAGGCAGCAACCTGCTGTTTGGGGCTGTTGTGGCCACATTGATGATCCCAAGCCACATCACTTTGATCCCCAATTACCTAACGCTGGCCAAGGCGGGCTTGCTTGACACCTATGCGGGGTTGATCTTGCCTGCGGTGTCCAACGGGTTTGCGGCCTTTTTTCTGCGTCAATACATTCGCGGCATACCACGCGCATTGGATGAAGCGGCGTACATGGACGGCGCATCGCCTTTGAAGGTGTTGTGGCGGGTGATCATCCCGCTCGCGAAACCCGCAATCCTGTCGATGGGCCTCTATATTTTCATCACGGAATGGAACAACTACATTTGGCCGCTGGTCGCGATTGGGCGCGAAGATCTCTACACGCTGCAAATCGGATTAGCGCGTTTGTACCGCGTCAATCCGGGCGAAGATATTATCGACTGGCCCCTCGTTATGGCCGCGTCAACCATCACAATTTTACCCGTTCTTATTGGCTTCATCTTTGTTGAACGCCACTTGATACGCGGGATGATGATGGGCGCTGTGAAATGATGGGCCCTATAAAAAGATGAGCATGAGGACTAAATTTATGACACGCATTGCATCCCACCGTGGCGGCACATTGGACTATGGCGACAGCACGCCTTTTGGGTTTAGAGCAACAGCGGCCCTGCCGTTGGAAGAGGTCGAATTCGACCTGCACCCAAGCCGTGATGGCGCAATCATGGTGCACCACGACGCGACCCTTGATCGAACAACAGACGGCAGCGGCGCTCTGGCCCATCTCACAGAGGCCGACATTCGCGCGGCAAGCATCAACTATGGCGTTGATCAACATCCCATTTCACTCAAAGAGCTTTGCGCCATTTATCAGCACAGCACTGTAAGTTTTCGGTGTGAATTCAAGCCAGATCAAAACGGCGCACCTTACCCCAATTTTGTGCCAAAAGTGATCGAAGAATTGTCACGCAACGCCATGTTAGAGCGCACAGGGTTCTCGTCTTTTTTGATTGCCAATCTTGACGAAATCAAGCGTCACACATCACGCCCCTGTCTGTGGCTTGTCAGCCCAGCCGTGCAAAAGCAGCTGGGGATCTCTACGGTGGTTGAGGTGGCTAAACGCCATGGCATCCCTGAGATCGGATTGAATATCGATCACGCCAATGAAGCTCTCATGCAGCAGGTCACTGACGCCGGATTGGGCTTTGGCTGCTGGGCCGCACATACGCAAACGCAGATCACAAAAGCGCTGTCGATGCAGGTCAAAGTGTTCACAACAGACCGCCCCAATCTGGCCATAGCACTGCGCAACACATTCATCCAAGAGGCAGCATCATGAGCGCAATCACGTTAAAAGACATCCGTAAATCATATGCGGGCGGGCCGCAGGTTTTGCATGGCGTGTCTATGGATATCGAGCATGGCGAATTCATCGTTATTGTCGGGCCTTCGGGCTGCGGGAAATCCACGTTGCTGCGGCTTTTGGCAGGGCTTGACCCTTGCGAGCAAGGCGAGTTGCTGATCGATGGCGTCCGGGCCAATGACCTGCCGCCGCAAGATCGCGATATCGGAATGATTTTTCAAAACTACGCGCTGTATCCGCATATGACGGTTTTGGACAATATCGCTTTTGGCTTGGAATTGCGAAAAGTGCCAAAAGCAGAACGCTTGAGGCGCGCCCGTGCTGTGGCTGAAACCTTGCAGCTTACGCCGTATCTTGCCCGCAAACCTGGAGCGCTTTCTGGCGGCCAACGCCAACGCGTTGCAATGGGGAGAGCGATGGCGCGTGAATGTTCGACGTTTTTAATGGATGAGCCTTTGTCGAATCTCGACAATGCCTTGCGGGTTGCCATGCGCACCGAGATCAAAGACCTGCACCGCCAGCTCGGCGCCACGATAATCTTTGTGACCCACGACC
Source organism: Pacificibacter sp. AS14 (assembly GCF_038899935.1). Taxonomy (NCBI): domain Bacteria; kingdom Pseudomonadati; phylum Pseudomonadota; class Alphaproteobacteria; order Rhodobacterales; family Roseobacteraceae; genus Pacificibacter; species Pacificibacter sp. AS14. The sequence goes on along the minus strand of NZ_JBBMQI010000020.1, from coordinate 27,846 downwards.
AAACCGAAGCGCTGTCATTGGCAGACCGTGTTGCGGTGATGAAAGACGGGCATTTGCAGCAATTCGATACACCGGCCATGATCTATGACCAGCCGGTCAATCGCTTTGTCGCAGGCTTTTTAGGCGCGCCAGCCATGAATTTTGTGCCTGCAGACTGTATCACCGCTTGGACTGGGCCGCGTGATGTTGATGTCGGGTTTCGCCCTGAAGCTCTAGGTTTACACCGCGCCCCCGTCAGCGGGCCTTCGCTTGCAGCACGCGTCGCACTGACTGAGATGACAGGGGCGAGCTTTATCGTGCATTGCGAAAGCGAGGCCGGCCGATTATCTGCAGTGGTCGCCCGTGGCGACGACTTGCCGCAAGAAGGCGAAGAAATATGGTTGTCACTGGACACTTCGCAAGCTCTTTGCTTTGATGCTATAACAGGGATCAGACTGGATCTTCCAATAGCACAGCGCCAGAAGGTCCTCACACCACATGTGAAAGAGACAATTTGATGCGCAGCTGCCGCGAAACTTTCCTATGACTGAAAACCCTAATTCTCCCACTGACCTCGCTCAGCTGATCACGCAGCATTTTGGAAAATTAACGGATGCCGACACGCGTCTGCTTAAGGTTTTTACGAGTGATCCAATCCGTAGTGCTTTTGAAAACAGCACCGAAGTGTCAGCGCGCGCAGGGGTGCATCCTGCATCAGCCGTGCGTCTTGCGCGGCGATTGGGGTTTGCGGGCTATCCTGAGTTTCGAACTTTTTTACAGACCTGCCTTATGGAAGGCCAAGGTGAATTTGCAGAACCGACAGCGAGGATTGCCGCCCGCATTGCACGGGCGGGAGACGGCGGATTGCTCTCTTCACTCATCGCCAGCGAAATGTCTGCACTGGAGCATTTACGCGACGCCGTGACGGATGCGCAGATCCGCCTGTTCTCCGAAGCTCTTTTGAACGCGAGACGTATTTTTACCATCGGGACGAGCCACGGAACGGCGCTGGCCAAATTGATTTCAATGCGGTTGCGGCGCTCTGGCTATGACGCGATTGATCTGGGCAACGCAGAGCAGCAACAAGTCGAGTGGATCTATACGTTGGAGTCTCGTGATGTGTTGTTTTTGACCTGTTTTCGCGGCACTGCGAACAAACTTAGGCACTTAACAGACCTCGCCGCCGAGCGCGGTGCAACCTGCCTTATCCTATGTGATGTTGAGGAAAATCATCTGAAAACCGAGCAAAACCTTCAAATTTGCGTGTCTCGCGGTGGCGCAGGAGAGTCGCAGTCTTTGGTTGTGCCTATGACGATTGCCAACACCATTATTCTTGATTTGGCAAGCATTGATGCCGGGAGAACCATGCGGTCTTTAAATGCTTTTAAGCGGTTGAGAGAAGGCCTTAATCGCGTGATAAAATAACGCTGTTGTGCTCCATAAATGCTGACGGCTTCAATGACAACGAAAGTCAGGAGGTCACCCGCACTGATTTTTTTGATCAAATAGCACAGATGAGGCAAGGTAGATTACGACAATAGCGCCCTCCCTCAACCAACACTAATTCAATAACATTATCAATGGCTTGGGTTTTATCACTCAGGCCTTTTTTGCGTTTTACGCTCAAACTTAGCGACAATAGCTTAGCCAGTGCGCCATGAAGGTGGACGGACAGCTTGCCGTCTGGCTCCGTTGGCGTGAGTACAATCAGATCAACCAGCCCGCGCAGGGTGTCTTTGGGGGGCTTTAAAAATTCGTATCGAGGTGACAGGCAAACAAAACCACACAGGCCCAACACCGATGGAAGAGCGCCGTGATGCCGTTTTAGGGGCTAGCCTACATCATTGTTAAAGTTAAAGAACTCGCCGATACCGCCAGCGATATGCTGTATACATCGGTCGCGCGCGTAGGCGTGTCGCCCAATTCTCCTAATATTGTTCCAGAATCAGCTGTATTATTTGCAAAATTGCGCGCGCCAGAACCTAATATGTTGACGTGGTCTGAAGCCCAGCTGCGGGCCGCTTTGCCTGATTTGGCAGCAAAAGCGCAGGTTGAGGCAGAAATCGTCGCCGTAGATCGCCGTCCGGCTGGTAAATTCGATCCACGTTTGATCGCATTGTCACAAGCCGCAGCTGATGATTTTGGCTATGCTAAAATGCAACTTGATACGATTGCAGGCCATGATGCTGTGGATGTCAATGCGGTGTTGCCGGGCTGGTGATTGCAGTGCCAACGGTGAATTGGGTCATTCACCGCAATGGTGAATACACATCTCCTGAAGACCTTAGGGCAGGAGCGATGTTCTTTTTGACATGATCCGCCGTATTGATTTTGCGGGTGGATCCCTTGATGCAGCGGTAGGTGCGATATGATCGAATTAGTAACTGACACTTTGATGGAACAGACCGTTGTTGCAGCTGGGTTTGCTATCAAAGACACCGTGGCTGGGCCTGAAGCGCTGGCATCGCCAAGTTATATGGCGCTTGAAAACCGCTCAATCGTGACGCCGCATGCTTTTATCAAGCGGATACATCCCGAAATGGCAGAGGGCATAAATCATGCCAGCGCGATGCAAACGGCAACACAAGCAGGGGCTATTGGCGTTGGGCCAAAGGTGCTGTGGAGTGATGTCGAGACAGGCTCTATTGCAATGGAGCGCTTGAGTGATGGTTGGATTGCAGCCCGTCAAAGTGACTTGAAATCTGACGCGATTGTGGGGGTTGCGCTTGGTGCAGTTAAGGCATTTCACGGCACAGACACATTGCCTGTTCGGTATGATGCGTTCGCGCGGATTGACGATTTGATCGCAGCACATGACACATATGGTGTGGCGTTGCCTGACGATATTATATGGCTGCGCCGGATGATTGGCTTGGCCCAAGATGCATTGGTTCAAGATGCAGTCTTGGTGACATGCCGCAATGATGGATCTGCGTCCAATTTGATGGAACAAACCATTGAGACAGTTTTGCGCGATGCCCCATTGTTTAAGGGCGGTGCTGATATGGTTTACGGCCCTGTTTCTGGCGGAATTTCAAATGAAAACTGGCGAGTGAAAGATACTAAAGGCACTGGGGACTGGTTCGTCAAGATCCCAGGAAACGGGACAGAAATGTTTGTCGACCGTGCCACGGCATTGGATGCATCGCAAAAGGCCGCTGGCGCAGGGCTCGGGTCACGAGTTTACGATGATCTTGCCTGTCGAGGGATCGAGATCAACGACTTTTTGCCAAACCGGCGTCCATCTGCCAACAGTGATTTTGCCAACCTTGATTTGTGCAAAGCGGCGGTTGGAGCGTATAAGACCTTGCATGGTTTGCCAGCATTGGAGCTGACAAAAACAGTGTTTGGCATGATAGATGAGCATCTGTGCCAAGTGCATGATCTGGGCGCGCCGATGTACAAAGACGCCGCATGGATTTTGCTGAATGCCGATTTGGCACGTGACGCGGTGCATGCATCTGGGCTAGATTTGCTGACATCGTTTAATGATCCGATGCCTGGTAACTTCACGATTGATAATGCGGGTACAGTTATGTTGATCGACTATGAATATGCCTCGATGAATGACCGGTGTTATGATCTGGGCATTTGGTTTGGTGAGATGTTTTTCAGTCGCGACCGTGAACTTGAATTGATCGAAGAATACTTTGGTGAAATGCGCGATGATATTGTGTCGCGAGTGACGGTCCACAAGGCAATGGCGGATGTGAAATGGTGTTTGTGGTCAATGGTGCAGCTTAAAATGTCGCGTCTGAATTTTGATTTTTATAAATACGGGATGTGGAAAAAAGTGCGCGCGCGCTCGATCATGGAACACCCAAAATGGGCGACACATTTGCGGAGGCTGTGATGGCTGCTTATGGAGCTACTGCGCAAGGCGAACGGTTTTCATTTCGATCTTTGGCGCATGTATTAGCTGTTGCGACACCTGAAAAGTCAGGGGATCAGCTTGCAGGGATCGCTGCACAAAGTGCTATTGAGAGGGTCGCTGCGCGACGTGTTTTAATGGACTTACCACTCAAAACTTTTTTGAGTGAAGTGGTGATCCCCTACGAAATCGATGATGTCACGCGGTTGATCATTGACAGTCACGACCACGTTGCCTTTGCGCCATTTTCATCCATGACTGTGGGCGATTTGCGCGATTGGTTGCTGTCGGATGCAGCAACATCCCAAAGCCTATCTGCGGCTAGTGCGGGATTTACACCTGAAATGATCGCGGCTGTGTCCAAGTTGATGCGTAACCAAGATTTGATCAGAGTGGCGCGCAGGGCAGAAGTTGTCACAGCTTTTCGCAGCACCGTAGGGCAAAAAGGCACGCTAACGACGCGACTGCAACCCAACCATCCCGCAGATGATCTTAAAGGCATTGCTGTCGGAGTGTTGGATGGGCTGTTGTTTGGCGCTGGGGATGCGGTGATCGGGATCAACCCTGCGTCTGATAATTTGAGTAATTGCGCCGATCTTTTGAAAATGTTGGATGATATCCGTGCGGGACTTGAAATTCCGACCCAAACTTGCGTGCTAACCCATGTCACCAATGCGCTTGATTTGCTTTCAACTGGAGCACCAGTGGATTTGATATTTCAATCGATTGCAGGAAGCCAAGGCGCGAATGACGGCTTTGGTGTGACATTGTCGATTTTGCAAGAGGCCTATGACGCAGGGCTGGCCGCCCGGCGCGGCACTGTTGGGCAAAACGTTATGTATTTCGAAACCGGGCAGGGGGCCGCCCTGTCTGCAGATGCGCATCACGGTGTTGACCAGCAAACGCTTGAGGCGCGCGCATATGCTGTGGCGCGGACTTATGACCCGATGATTGTGAATACAGTGGTTGGTTTTATCGGGCCTGAATATTTGTACGATAGTAAACAAATCATCCGTGCGGGTCTGGAAGATCACTTTTGCGGTAAACTTTTAGGCCTGCCGATGGGGGTGGATGTTTGCTATACTAATCACGTGCATGCAGACCAAGACGACATGGATACATTGGCAACTTTGCTGGTCAGCGCAGGGGTGAATTTCTTGATTTCAGTGCCCGGCGGTGATGATGCAATGCTTGGGTATCAAAGTCTCGCATTTGAAGATATCGCCTACCTGCGCGACATTTCAGGGATGCGCCCCGCGCCAGAATTTGAGGCATGGTTGGACAGATCAGGTTTGAGCAGCAAACAGGGGGCTGCCTTGTCAAATCCGTCAGAACTTTTGTTAAAAATGGGGTTTTAAAATATGGATAAGGCCTTAGAGAGCCGTTTAGCTGCTCTGCTTGCGATGACACCGTCACGGGTGCGATTGGATGCCAAAGCAGGCGTGCTGCCTTTGAAAAACCTACTGGCTTTTCAAGAAGACCATGCTGCTGCACGTGATGCCATTTATACGCCTTTGGACAGCGCAGCTTTGCAAGGCGCGCTGCAAGCTGAATTTGGGCTAACGGTTCACTGTCTGAGCAGCCGCGCTAAGGATCGCGCAGAGTATTTGAAACGGCCTGATCTGGGACGTGCTGTCGCGCAAGGGGCGCAGCTGGAGGCCTGCGCCGCGCCGCTTGCAATTGTTGTCGCGGATGGGCTGTCACCACTGGCTGCAATGAGCCATAGTCTGCCGCTTATCGGCGCTCTGCGCGACTGTATTCCTGCGATGCAAAAAGCGCCTGTGTATTTGGTTGAACAGGGGCGTGTTGCTATTGGTGATGCCATTGGGCAGGCCGTAGACGCACAAATGGTGCTGGTCCTCATTGGCGAGCGACCAGGATTAACGGTATCTGACAGTTTAGGGGCTTACCTGACATGGGCACCTAAAATTGGTACCCGCGATAGTGCGCGTAATTGTGTTTCCAATATTCATGCCAATGGTGGGCTGTCTTATAACGTAGCCGCGGCGCGCATTCGTTGGTTGATAGAAATGGCACAAAAACTGCAAACTACGGGTGTGGATCTCAAAGATAAAAGCCCCATGGCACCACAGTTGGCAGAAGGCTGAAGAAACAAAGTCACCTGTAAAATAGAGCACTCGCTGGGTTTGGGTGATTTATATACCTCGATATTTGAGTGTCGTATACAAAGGCAATTATTTATCGATTCGAGCTCCCGAAAGCAACAAATACTATACTTTGCCCCCCTGTTCGCAGGAGGTTTTTTGTTGTTCAGGGTGCCCTTTGGTCCCAAGGCTCAAGGCCAAAATGCTTGCCAGAGCGCCATGAAACGCCAATTGCGGCTGCATACGCTTGCCGTCCGTTGGCTTTGGCGTGACTGTGATTTTATCAATCAGCCCACGGATCTCATCACGGGCCTCAATAGCACTGTTTGGGTCGCCAAGCTCTGAAATAAGGGACTTGATGCGCTCATCACAGATGTCAGAAGATCAGACTTGCGATCTTAATAAAATCATGATTATCTCAATTTTGATACAATCTAAATGTTCGCCGTTTTTTTGTGCGACTTTAGCGGTAGAGCAATGTTCAGATGGGCGCACAGTGGACGATACCAAATTCAATTTTAAAGATATCGGCGCACGTCTCAAGGCGCATCGTCTTGGTCGAGGTCTTGCGCCAGAGGAGCTTGCTGTGAGGTTGAATATCTCGCGCGCTGCGCTTTACCGAGCGGAAAAGGGCGAGATTGCCAAAATCGACATGCTCTCGGCTATCGCCAATGAGCTTCATGTCTCACTTCCGAGTCTAATGGGTGTTGGGATTGAATATGTCGACAACGCTGTGGGCTTTTTTGAACGCATGCGTCAGGTCGAAGAGGATTGCGATCAGATTATTGGCCTGTTTAGTCCGATTTCCTATCTGGTGACGACTAAGCAGTATGATGTGATTCTCAAAGATGTCCTTTGTGAAGCTGTTCAGGGGGCTGAGGGTCAGGATGTTGATGCTATTTTGAATATATTGAAGCAAAGAAAGGAGCGTTTTGCCAAAAGGCGCCCGCTTTTGGCTTCGATTATTTCGGATGCTGATATCCGTAAGTTTCTTAAAGAGGGGCTAGAAGGCGCTGCCGAGTTGTCCGACGAAGTCCGCGAGCAGCGTCGAAAAATGGCCCTGTTTGAGGTGCGTCATATCGTTGAAATGTTGCGCGCACCTGACATTGGTGTGCAGATCGGTGTGGCGCGCGAGCCGATCCCGTCAACTTCGTTTCAAATTGTCCGGCAGGGCGGGCGTTCGGTTTTGACGATCAGTCCGTTCCGCCTTGGGCATAATCCAAATATCCGTGTCGGCGTCGGCCTTATCACCTCTGCGCCCGAGGCGCTTGATCTGCATCAAGGGATCGCCAACCGGCTTTGGTCGACATCTCTTAAGGGGCGTGAGGCAGCCGCCTATATCGAGGAATTGATCGCGCGCGAGAGGCTTTCGGGGGGCTAGGGTTGCCTAAATATTGATCAGTTTGGGCCGTTCTTTGAGTGATTTTAGAATCCGTCTCATTTTTTAGACTTTTCGTATTGACGGCACTGCGACTTTCAGGAGTTTATGTTTCCTATAAAGAAACTCAACAACGGGGAATGCTTCATGGCTCATTCTAAATCTCTTTTCTCTGCTGCCTTTTTGGCAGGTCTTACCTTCGCGGTCCCAACTTTTGCGCAAGATTACGTGGCGCGTATTGGCCATCTCGAAAGCGCGCAACAAAGCCGCCACATCTTTCTTGAAAAAGTTGCCGAACTTGTGTCTGAGCGCACAAATGGCGATGTGGAATTTCAACTTTTCCCGCAGGGTCAGCTTGGTGGGCAGCGTCAGATGAACGAAGGTGTTCAGCTTGGCACGCTTGAAGCCACTGTTGCACCGGCTGCGTTTTTGGGCGGATTTAACCCGCTCGTGTCTGTGCTGGATATCCCTTACCTGATCCCCGAAGACTCAGATGCGGCGGCGGCACTGCGCGACGGTCCGTTTGGCGAAGCGCTGCTTGACAGTTTTTCCGACAAAGGCATGGTGGCGATTGATCTGTGGCCCAATGGTAAAAAACAATTCACCTCGAACGAGCCGCTCGACACGCTTGCGGATTTTGCGGGTCAGAAATTCCGCGTGATGGACAGCTCGATCTTGATCGAACAGTTCAACGCTTTGGGCGCCTCTGCTATCGCGTTGCCGTTTGGCGAGCTTTACACATCGTTGCAAACTGGCGTTGTCGATGGGGAAGAAAACCCGCTCGATACCATCAAGGCGATGAAATTCTATGAAGTTCAAAAGAACATCGTGGTGTCTGACCACGGCGCAATGGAAGACGTGATCCTGTTCAACCCGATGTTTTGGGACAGCCTGCCTGACGATTACAAAACCATCGTGAAAGACGCGTTCGCTGAGGTGATCCCCGACTTAACCGCGCATAAAGCCGCCGCCGTTGAAGCTGCTCTTGCGACCATCGAAGAGTCCGGTTCGAATGTACGTGTCGCAGACTCAGATGAGCGCGCAAAATTCCGCGCTGTGATGTTCGGTCCAGCGTCTGAGGCCTATGTCAGCAAAACTGGTGACGCAGGCCAAAAACTGCTCGACATCTACATTGAAGCGCGCGACGCACTCTAAAAACTTTGAGACCCAGTGTCCCCTTCTGGGTCCTTATCGCTCTGCAGTTTTGGTTTTGGCCAAACTGCGGAGCCCCTTGTTTCAGATGACCGAAAGCCCATCCTATGAAAGCTCTGACAGCGCTCCGTGCGGTCGAAAGAACCGTTCTCATCGCCCTTTTCCTGGTCATGGTGTGCCTTTACACTGGCTCGGTCGTAACCCGCGAAATCGGCGGCACATTCGCAAGCCGCTTTGCATGGATCGAAGAGGCGGTACGCATCATGAATCTGTTCTTGGTGTTTTTAGCGCTGGGACTTGCGCTTGAGCGGGGCAAACATGTGGGTATCACCAATATGCGTGGAAAATTGCCCGCGCCTGTGTTGAGCGTTCTGTTGAAATTCATCGATCTCGTGGGTCTTGTCATGTGTTTTTATGTGGCTTGGCTGGCGCTTGATTTGGTGCAGTTTGTGCTCAAAACAGGCCAAAGATCCCCGACCCTTGGGGTGCCGATGGGCTATATTTATCTCGCGCCTGTGTGTGGTTTTTTGCTGTTGGGGCTGCGTTATGGCTTGAGCCTTGTCGGCGTCATTGATCGCTATCAGGAGGTCGCAGAATGATCCTTGCTCTTGTCCTTATTCTTGCGGTCGTTTTGCTGGTCGCTGGTTTTGAAATGCTGCTGGTATTGGGCCTTCCCGCGTTGGCCTACAAAGAAGCCTTTTACCCTCGATTGCCTGACGCGGCTGTCGTCCAAAAGATTGTTGGTGGCATCGACCACTCGACGCTTTTGGCAATCCCGTTCTTTATTTTCGCTGCCAATCTTATGGGATCTGGCCAGATCGCGCGTCAATTGATTGGCGTGGTCAAGGCGCTGGTGGGGCACACCAAAGGTGGCATGGGCCATGTTGTGGTTGGCGGCAGCATGGCTTTTGGTGCGGTTTCTGGCTCGGCACCTGCAACTGTCGCAGCGATGGGCCGCATGGTGTATCCTGAGCTACGCAAAGCAGGGTATTCGGATCGTTTTAGCCTAGGGCTTTTGGTGTCTTCTGCTGAAACTGCGCTGTTGATCCCGCCGTCCATCACGTTGATTGTCTATGGTTGGATCACGGGCACATCGATCGCCAAACTTTTTGCAGGTGGTCTTGCTGTTGGTTTGTTTCTTGGATTGGCGTTTTCGGTCTATGTGCGCATTCAGGCGGCACGAGACGGTGTGACGCATGATCCGCGGATGCCTTGGCCGGATCGGTTGCGCACCATGTGGGACGCCAAATGGGCGCTCGGCATGCCAGTGATCATTCTGGGCGGTATTTATTCAGGTATTATTACTCCGACAGAAGCCGCCGCTGTCAGCGTGGTCTATGCGATCTTGGTCGAGATGTTTGTGTTTCGCGCTTTGGATTTGAAAGGCCTTGCCAAGATCACCGAAGAGAGCGCCGTGAACACCTCGATCATCTTTGTGCTTTTGGCCATGGGCGGCTTGATCGCCTTCTTTGTCACACTGGCCCAAGTTCCCAATGAAATCATAGCGTTCTTGGATGCCTCTGGCGCGGGCAAGATCACCTTCCTGATCGTGGTGAATATCCTGTTCTTCATTGCCGGCATGTTTATCGATCCCAATTCGACGCTTTTGGTTTTGGTCCCGCCGCTTTACCCGGTGGCCATGAGCTTTGGCATCGACCCGGTGCATTTCGGGATGCTGGTGACGCTCAATGTCAGCCTTGGTATGATCACGCCGCCCTTTGGACTTGATATTTTCGTCGCCTCATCGACGCTGAATAAACCGGTCGAGGATATCATACGCGGCGTTTGGCCGTTTGTGCTGGTGAACCTCATCGTACTCTTGCTTGTCACGTATATCCCGCAAATCTCCCTCTTCATTCCCAAGCTGATCTACGGCTGATCGAAGGTAGACCTATGACCCATCTCCCAAACGTTATCTCTGTCCCTGTACCACAGGGGCTGCGGCCACGCTGTTGTGAAGCCACATGTCGCGTAGTCTCGAACACGCCTGTGAATGGCGAATATCGCTTGCTGACTTTGGAGGCCCCAACTGAAGTGCTCGACTGTCAGCCGGGGCAGTTCTTTCAACTGTTGTGCCCCGCGCCACTCGGCGAGCAGCCCTTCCTGCGCCGCCCGATGAGCATCTATGGGTATGACAAGGCGGCGGGGCGTTTGGAGTTTCTTTACAAGGTCACAGGCGCGGGCACACGGGGGCTTGCCACGCTTGACGCGGGCGATGCTTTTAATGTTCTGGGGCCTTTGGGACAGGGGTTCTCGATGCCTGATGCGTGGCAACACTTGATGCTGGTCGCGCGCGGAGTGGGGCTTGCCACGCTCGCGCCCTTGGCCCGCATGGCCCAAGAAAAGGGCCGCAAAATGACAGCGATCTGCTCGGCGCGCCGACCTGAATTGGCGATGTCCGTTGCGCTGTTTGAAAGCTATGGCGCCGAAGTCGTCGTTGTACATGACCAAGATGGAAGTTCCACACCCGAAGCTTTGCGTCCGTTTATCGAAGCGCGCATTGAGGCGGGGCAGGTGAATGCGTTTTACACCTGTGGATCATCGCGGCTTTTGCGTCTGTTGCAAGACCTCGGCGCGCGCCATGACATTCCCGGTGAAATTGCCATGGAACAACAAATGGCCTGCGGGCTTGGCATGTGTCAGGCCTGCGTGCGCAGTTTTCGCGTAGGTGAACGGGTCATTCAACGTCGCGTTTGCCGCGAGGGGCCTGTCTTTTCTATTTCGGAGGCCATGTGATGAAAGACCTGAACACTGTGGATTTGAGCGCTCGTATCGGCGCGCTCACTTTTAAAAATCCGATCATGCCCGCCTCTGGGACCTTCTCGGAGGACCTCGCGGATGTGTTTGATCTTGATGTGTTGGGCGCGCATGTTCTCAAGACCATCATGCGTGGCACCCGTGCGGGAAATCCGACGCCGCGAGTGTGCGATATGCCGTCTGGAATGTTGAACGCCATAGGTATTCCGTCCAAAGGCATCGACTATTTCCGTGATGAGATGTTGCCGTTTTGGGCGGGGTTCAAAGCCCCGCTTGTGGTGTCCATTTCGGCGCATTCCTATGATGAATTTGCCCGTCTGTGTGCAGAGGTCAGCCTTGAAGGGGTGGCCGCGATTGAGGCGAATATTTCCTGTCCAAACATTGAAGCCAACGGCAATGCTTTTGCCATGCGGCCAGACACGACCCATGAGGTTATCACCCGTTTGCGGGCTGAAACGAATCTGCCACTTTGGGCGAAACTCACGCCAAACACGGGCGAGCCAGCCGAGGTGGCACGCGCAGCAGAGGCGGCAGGTGCCGATGCGGTTGTTGTCGCCAACACGATGCTTGGCATGTCCATTGATATCGAAAACCGTCGCCCGCGACTTGGCAATGTGATGGGGGGGATGTCGGGGCCTGCGATCAAACCCATCGCCCTGCGCATGACCTATCAATGCGCCAATGCGGTGGATATTCCTGTCATTGGCTGCGGCGGTATTTCAACCCGTGACGATGTGCTCGAATTTCTTATGGCGGGGGCGCGAGCGGTGCAAATTGGCACTGCCACGTTCCAGTCGCCCACGGTTATGGCGTGTTTGATCACCGAGCTTGGCGACTGGATGACGGAGCATAGCATCCGATCGCTTGATGAGATCATCGGTGCGATTGAGGCTCCGCAAGTCGGGGTGTTTGAATGAAACATCACAGCACAGAACGTGCAAAAAACACTGAGCGCGCGAAAGACAGCGCATCGGACATGGCTGCGCAGATGTTCGAGGATATTCGCGTGCTGTCGCAAGATGAGGCGGGCGTGAGCCGTCCGGCATTTTCCGCCAAGGAAAGCGAAACGCTTGACTATCTCGCGGCGCGTGCCCGCGACGAAGGGCTTTGCGTCACGGAAGATGCGGGTAAGAACCTATGGTTTTGCTTGTCTGAACATCAGGCGGCCGAAAGTTATACGGTGATCGGTAGTCATGTGGATAGCGTTCCGATGGGGGGCAATTACGATGGGCTTGCGGGAGTGATTGCAGGCCTTATGGTTCTGATTGAAGCTTGCCGAGGCCGCCGCCAGTTGAATAAAGCGGTCAAAGTTCTGGCCATGCGCGGCGAAGAAAGTGCATGGTTCGGGGCCTGTTATTTGGGCTCGAAGATGTTGACAGGCAGTTTGCCTGAGGGCGAATTCAATGCCGCGCACAAAGGCGATGGACGCGCTTTAAATGCGCATTTGGCGGGGCTTGGCATCGACATCGCCCCGATCGCGGCACAAAGCCCGATCTTTGATCTGAGCGGGATCGACGCCTACCTTGAATTACACATCGAACAGGGGCCGCTTTTGGTCGAGCGCAATCTGCCTGCCGCCGTGGTGACGGGAATTCGCGGAAATTTCCGCTATCGTGACATTCATTGCATCGGTCAGGCGGGGCATTCGGGCGCGGTGCCGCGGGCCTATCGCCACGATCCCGTTCTGGCCTTTGCCGAATTGATGCACCGTTTGGACGGCACATGGCAGCACTTGTTGAACACGGGTCAAGACCTTGTTCTGACCTCTGGGGTTGTGGGCACGGACCCCAATCGCCATGCCATTGCGCGTATTCCCGATGAGATTGGTTTCTCGCTGGATGTGCGGTCTCAAGATGCCGACACGTTGGAGCAGATGCGTGAATATTTAACTGACGAGATGGATGACATCGCGCGCAGTCGTGGTGTGACCTTTGAGGTCGGTGCGCCAGTGGCGGTTGCCCCCGCTTTAATGGATCCGACACTGGTCGATGTACTCACGCAGGTGATGGATCAGGTGACAGGGGAAGGGTTTAAAATGGCATCTGGCGGAGGGCATGATGCGGCGATCTTTGCGCAGGCGGGCGTGCCATCGGGCATGATCTTTGTGCGCAACCGCAACGGATCGCACAATCCCGACGAAGCGATGGAGATTGCGGATTTTATGGTGGGTGTTGATATTCTTTCCACCTATATGGAGGCTGCATCATGAAGGAGCCTTTATCCATGTCTCTAAGCGCGCAGACCCGACGGGAGATCGCCCAGATCACCGCGCTTGCTTTGCTTGATATACATGCGGTGGAGGTGGCCAAAGATCGTCCATTTATCCTGTCATCTGGCGTGGCAAGCCCGGTCTATATCGATGTGCGCAAAGTGATCTCTTATCCGGCAGTGCGCGAGAAATTGATGGGGTTTGCGACGGATGTGATCGATGCCAATGTTGGGCGCGATCAGATTGATGCCATCGCAGGCGCGGAGACGGCGGGTATTCCGTTTGCTGCATGGATCGCCTTTGAAACCGGATTACCGATGCAATATGTGCGCAAGCGCGCGCAAGGTTTTGGGCCGCAGGCGCATATCGAAGGCGTTTGGGAACCCGGGCAGCGGGTGTTGCTGGTGGAAGATTTGACCACGGATGGGGCCTCTAAGTTAAGGTTCTGCCAAGCTTTACGCGCGGCGGGATTGGTGGTCAAAGATGTGTTCATGCTGTTCCAGTATGATATTTTCGCCGAGACAGGCGCGGCTATGGATCGCGCGGGCATTCGCCTGCATGAGCTTTGCACATGGGCGGATATTCTGGATGTCGCCGTCGCTCATAACCGTTTTACCAAGCAAGAGCGCGACATCATAGCCGCGTTTCTAAAAGACCCTTTGGGCTGGTCCACCGATCATGGTGGCGCGCGCAGCCTGACATTTTAACCTAAGGAGACACTCATGTTTACTTTTCTTCTCGATCTGTTGACAGAAAAAGGCCGTGGCATTCACGCCTATGCGGCCGTGGCCAAAGCCGCTTTTGAACGCGCTGTGTCCGAGCCCGAACATGCCGCAGCCTTTTACGTTCTCGCGACCAGTGCGGAAAATTTCGTAGATTTGCACGAACGCCAACCACTTTCCAGCAAGGCGCTTGGGCAAAATTTCGAAGCCTTTCGCGCCGATGTCGAAGCCTTTGAAGCGGCATCTACGGGCAGCGCCGAGCAACGCCTGTCCGTGTTGACCGAAGTCGTTACATCAAACGTGCAACGAACGCGCTAAGAGTGTGTTGACACATGCCGAGCGCTGAAATGTGCTCGGCGCGCGGCCTGTATCGAGCCAGTAACAAACGACAGGTTCCACGCAAGCTTATCCTGACGGCAAGTGGATGAGGCTGGCCACGCTGGGGCTAGGCTTTTAGTTAGCTAGGGCAGGCACCCTAGGGGCTTAAAGCAGACTCTAGCTGCGGTGATGTCCAATGTCTCCTAAGGGCCGTGAGCAACGGTGCCTCTAACGAACCCGGCGCGTGGTGTTCTGCGCCGCCGAAAGTCGGCTGTGAGTCCGCAATGCCCATTTTTTTCGTGCAAGACATGTCTGCAGTCCTTAAACATTTGTTCGAAACACAGCCTTACGGAAAGGCTTTTTTATCGCGAATGGAGCGTTAAATGAACTCGACTCTGAATATGCTCGCCTTAGCAATTAGTCTCTATGCAACGTCAGCTTTGGCGCAAACGACTGAACAGAAAACTAGATTTGATCAGCTTGTTGCGCTGTATGCGGATGCGGGCGTGGTGCAGGTACCGGAAATGGTTGATTGCACTTTGTCAGATGGCGAGCAGACGCTCTGTATCAGCATCACCACTGGTCCTGCCCCGTCAAACCATGTGACAGGGCCCTATTGTCCAAGCACCATCGAAAGCCCGCCCGAGGAGGGGGGGACGTGGTTCTTGAATGATGAAGTCGTCGTCGCTGACGGTGAATTCATCAGAGACCTTGCGATCCTTTTCAACGATGACGTTTGGCAAATGTATGATGTCGACACCGGGGATGTCATTCTTGTCGACGGTGAGTTGGGCTGCGCTGTCGCGGGAGATCCGAACAGTGCTTCGGACTATGTGAATTACTGCGTTGAGTGCGAGGTGAGCTATCTGGATGAAAACACCTCAGAAACCTATGTCATTCCGCTGATACCTGTTGCGTTTGAGGGTGAGGCTGCGCGCATTGGTCCGTCGCCAGGCGTGGGGTTAGCGTTTAATGGGGTAAAGCTGGATGCGCCCGCACCGCTGGAGTTGATCGAAGGCAACCACACTTTGGGTTTGATGGACGCATGTGTGGGCCACGTAAACCCTTATACCGGCTATCATTATCATGGGCTGATCGGGTGCGAACCGCAGGTTGAGGCTGCGGTCCCAGACCACGAACCACAGGTGGCTGTGGCAATGGATGGATACGATATTTATGCGGCGCTTGATGGATCATCAAAGGATTCTGATCTGGATTCGTGCAATGGACATTTCGTGTACGGACTGGGGTATCACTACCACACCGATGTTGCAGGAAATAACCAGTTTATTGGATGCTTTGCTGCGCAATACGGTTGTGCTTTGTCTGATTCGAGTGCGGTGTGTGATGCGTCGGTGGAGGAGCGTCGCAGTGGACCACCACCAAGCGACTGAGGGCGTTCTTTCGTGGCGTCAGTGATTCAAACTGATCTTGGGAAAGGCCACATTGTCCGGCCTTATGTATCAAACGCACCAATAACATGCCGTATAAAAACAAGGCTGTGAATCCATAATACGGCATGGAATACACGATATCCGGACTGATTAAAAAGCGCGGCGAGATAGCAGGCCAGCACAAGGTCGCGCTGAAGGACGAGCATGTGGTGCAGGACTTTGGGCCGCATGGGTGTTTGTGGCGGCTGGCGCCCGATATGTCGAACTACTGGCGGATTTCATCGGGGTTTTCGATGATGTTACTAATGAAACAGATCATCTGGTGCTCAATGTCGATCCTGATGCTGGCTATCTCGAGGGCCGAAGACTCGCGCAACTTCAGCGGTGTGAAGGCTCACGCGGCTTGATCTATTCATCTGTTCGAGCGTTTGCAGGCGCAGGCAACCACACATCGCGCGAACCGAAAATAACGGGCGGTGATCGGCGAAAAACGCATACCTCTCTCATCGACCGGCAGGTGATGTTTATATCACCGAGTGGGATGCATCCTTTGCGAAGTACGCGCGCGTCATTGTTCTGGGACCAATGACGGACAATTCGCGCCCCTTTTTTTAGGATATCGCGCTTCTCGGAGACGCGGGCTCATTCTTTCTTCAACCGCCTGATCCCCAATCACTCTGAAACCGCCTCAACTGAATATCCTCGATCCACACTTGTGCGACCGCGTCACGCTTGACCTCATCTGTAAATCCAATGCCTGACATGACTGGTTTCCTGCTTCAAAAATTACCAAGCAAGGCGGCTCAAACCCTAGCGGATATTTAGCGTTCATTTTGTGAAGCTAGAGAGTGAAAGTGCCTAATTTTTGCACAAACCTAACGCGGCAGGGCAATGTGTATCGCAAACCGAGGGATTCTAATTGATCGACCACTGGTATACCGACAGCATACCAGTATGACACACACACCTCCTTCCCCTAAAGAATCGGTTCACAAACTGATCCTTGACGCCATTTTAAGCGGCGATATTGATGTGAAAGACCAGATCTCAGAGCGCGGCATTGCTGAGCGCTTTTCGGTTGGTCGCACGAAGGTCCGTGAGGCGCTGCGCGATCTGATCAACGATGGTATTTTGTCTGCCGAGCCCGCGCGCGGCACGTTTATTCGCGAGCTGACGCTCACTGAAATGCGCGAAATTTATGAGGTGCGTTATGCACTTGAAAGCATGGCGGCGCACCTTGCGGCAAAACACGGCCCACTGCCCGAACTTGCTGCCTACGCTGAGCGGTTCGAGGACATGCGCAGCAATACAGCCAATTACGACCTAAAAGAAATCGACGAATACGGTGCAGAGTTTCACACCGAAATTTTCCGGTCTGCGCGCAATGAAAAATTGCTGCAAATCTACCAACCTGTGCGCTTGCGCTTGGCAACGGCACTGACACTGCCGCGATACTACGAGCCGGATTGGGTGTTGAAAGCACTCGATGAGCACATCGATATTTTAAAGGCGATCACGGACCGTGACAGCATGTTGGCCCAATCGCGTCTTGTTGAGCATATGGCCAAAGGCTTTGAGACCCGCATGCGGATCTTTGATCGCTTGGATGGATACAGTCTGCCGCCCCTTAGTACCAAAGGCATGACGTAGTCCAAAACCCTTATTCCCCAGCGCCTTAGAGGGCGCATGTACTCGCTAAATCTCTCTCACTCATTCGAAAGGAAGACAAATGGATATGACTAAAAAGCTATCTCGTTGCGCCGGACAGATCACCGGTGCCGCATTGGCGCTTGTCGCGGCTCAGGCTGTTGCAACCACTGCCGCGGCGGAAACCACACTGGAAAGTGTTATTGCGGCTGACGTCGTGATGTGTGGATCAAACGGCGGTCGCGCTGGTTTTTCTGCGCTGGACAGCAAGGGCGAATGGCAAGGCTTGGACGTTGACATGTGTCGCGCCATCGCAGCCTCTGTTTTGGGCGATGCCACTAAAATTCAGATGGTGAAGACAAGCAGCCAAACGCGGTTTACCGCGTTGCAAACAGGCGAGATCGACGTGCTTTTGCGCAACGCAACATGGACGTTGAGCCGCGACAGTAAACTGGCGCTCGATTTCGTTGCACCAACTTTCTACGATGGTCAGGGCTTTATGGTCAATGCAGCCGCTGGCGTGAGCGCGATCGAAGACCTTGACGGGGCGACTGTATGTTTGCTGCCAGGATCCACATCTGAATTGGTCGCCGAAGAAGTCTTTACAGGACGCGGATTGGAATACACGCCTGTCGTCATTCAAAGCTCAAGCGAGTTGGATGCAGCGTTTTTCAACGGACGTTGTGATGTGAACATTCAATCCACGTCCGGTTTGGCTGCGAAGCGTGCGACCGTTGCGGAAAACCCTGCTGATTGGGTGATTTTGGACGAAATCGTCGGCAAAGATCCAATGGGCCCTGTTGTGCGCCAAGACGACCCGCAGTGGAAAGACATCGTGGCATGGACCGCCTATGCGATGATGGAAGCCGAAGAATTGGGCGTCACATCTGAGAACGTCACCGCATTGCGCGACGAGGGCAACACCAAATATGCGCGTTTCCTTGGTGTCGATGGCGACTTGGGTGAGCTTTTGGGCCTGAAAAACGACTGGGTTTACAATGTTGTGTCCCAAGTCGGGAACTACGGCGAAATGTTCGAGCGCAACTTGGGGCAAGAGTCTCCGTTGAAACTTGCGCGTGGGCTGAACGCTCAATGGGTTGATGGCGGTCTGCTCTACGCGCCGCCCTTTAAATAAGCTGTAAGTGTCAGGATGCCGATGACCTATTCTAATGCGAAAACCACAGGTGAAAGCCTGCCGCGACGCAAGCCGCCCAAGATGCAAGGCCTGTCCTTGAACGGGTTTTGGAACGACCAGCGGTTTCGCAATTTTGCGGCTCAGGCGATTGTCATTGCACTGGTCATCGGCTTCTTCGTTTATATCTTTGGCAATGCCCAACGGGCCTTGTCAGATCAAGGGATCAAGACCGGTTTTGGGTTCTTGATGGACAGCGCAGGATTCGCGATCGGGGAATCTCCGATCCCGTTTTCGGCCTCTGATACCTTTTTACGCGCTTACGGCGTTGGCATCTTGAACACTTTGAAAGTGTCATTTGCGGCCATTGTGCTGGCCAGTATCATTGGTGTTTTGCTTGGGGTTGCGCGGTTGTCGCGCAATGTCATGCTGAACCGATTTGCCTCTGTCTATGTCGAGGTGTTTCGCAACACGCCGCAACTGTTGCAGATCGTGTTTTGGTACATGTTGGCGGTACAACTGCCCGGACCGAAACAAGCGTTTAGCCTTGACGGTATCGCTTTCTTAAGCAACCGCGGTCTGGCCATTCCTGGCCCCGGCGAGGGATCAGGATTTGGATTTGCTTTGATCGGCTTAGTGATTGCGGCAGGACTTGTTGTGTTGCTGCGCCGCCATCTTGAAAAACGCCTGCGCCAAACAGGTCAAAAGTTTAACGGTCTGCCCCTGTCCATTGCGATCATGGTGATTGTGCCCGCCGTGATTTGGACGGTGTTCGGAACGCCCAGCCAAATCGAAATTCCAGCCTTGCGCGGTTTTAACATTCGCGGCGGATTGCAATTGTCGCCTGAGTTCTTGGCGCTGTTTTTAGGACTGTCTCTTTATATCGCGGCCTTTATCGCAGAAATAGTTCGTGCCGGTATTGCCTCGGTGAACCAAGGTCAGATCGAAGCTGCCACCGCCATGGGGATCAAAAACTCTGACGTTTTATGGCGTGTTGTACTGCCGCAAGCGATGCGGGTTATCGTGCCGCCCTCAACCGCGCAATATGTCAGCTTGCTGAAAAACAGCTCGCTTGGGGTGATGATTGGCTACCCCGAGCTGTTCAATCTGAACAACACAATTTTGACGGCAAGCGGCAACACGGTCGAGGCGATTATCATCATGATGGCGATCTATCTTAGCCTGACCACCACCATTGCGGTGATCATGAATTGGTACAATCGATCCGTTCAGTTGAAGGAACGCTAGACATGACATCGCATCGATTGATTTCAAATGCGCAAACAGGGGCTAGTGCGGCACGTCCAGCGCCAGTGGCCACATCAGGACTGGTCCATTGGGCACGTCAAAACCTGTTTGATGGCATTCACAACACGATCTTTACCTTGCTGTGCTGTGCTTTGCTGATCGCTACTGTACCGGATCTGTTTCGCTGGGCCATTTGGGATGCCGCTTGGACGTCTGCAAACGGGGCTGATGCGTGCAAGGCCACAACGGGTGCGTGCTGGGCCATTGTGCAAGAAAAATACCGCCTGATGCTGTTTGGTACATATCCGTATGAGCAACATTGGCGCGGGGCGCTGGTGGTGCTGATTTTGGGCGTCATGTCTATTGTCAGTGGCTTTCGCGTGTTTTGGACCAAATGGCTGCTTGTGGCGTGGTGCGTTGCTTGGGTGGCTATTTTCGTGCTGCAACTTGGTGGGGTGTTTGGCCTTGTGCCGACGCCGACCCATTTGTGGGGTGGTCTGCCGCTGACCTTGTTGATCTTTTTTAGCACAGTGATCGGCGGGCTGCCTGTGGCGATTTTGCTGGCACTGGGACGTCAATCCAACTTGCCGATCATCAAGGCGCTTTGCATCGGCTTTGTCGAAATGGTGCGCGGCGTGCCCTTGGTGACGGTGCTGTTTATGGCGGCTTTGATCTTTCCGCTGTTTGTGCCAGAAGCTATGACGCCTGATAAATTCGTGCGCGCACTGATCGGGATGCTGATGTTTTTTGCTGCCTATGCTGCGGACATCTTTCGAGGCGGGCTGCAAGCGATCCCACGTGGTCAATATGAGGCGGCTGAGGCCTTGGGGCTGCCCTATTGGCAAAAGACCACGCGGATCATTTTGCCCCAGACCCTGCGCATCGTTTTGCCAGCTTTGATGAACGACATCATTCGCGCGTTTAAAAACACCACTTTCATCGCCATCATCGGACTGTTCGACATTCTTGGCGCTACGAAATCCGCATTGGAAGACCCTACATGGGTCAGCTACGGCACAGAGGCTTACCTCTTTGTGATCGCTCTGTATTTTGTCGTCTGTTTCAGCATGTCGAAATACAGCGCGTCGCTTGAGCGTGATCTGAACAAAGGAAACACAAGATGACAAACGCATCTGACAGCGCGACCATCGAGCTGCGCAATGTGAACAAGTGGTATGGTGATTTTCACGTGCTGCGCGATATCAATATGCAGGTTGGGCGTGGTGAAAAGGTCGTAATCTGTGGGCCCTCTGGGTCGGGAAAATCTACGCTGATCCGCTGTATTAACCGTCTTGAAGAACATCAAGAAGGTGACATTATCGTCAACGGTGTTGAGCTGACACAGAACGTCAAAAACATCGACGAAGTGCGTCGTCACGTGGGTATGGTGTTCCAGAACTTCAATTTATTTCCACATCTGACTGTGTTGGACAATCTGGTGCTTGCCCCCAATTTGGTCAATGCAGTGCCCAGAAAAGACGCTGAAAATTTGGCGATGGAGCTTTTGGAGCGCGTGCGTATCCCCGAACAGGCTAACAAATTCCCCGGTCAGCTATCTGGCGGGCAACAACAACGTGTGGCCATCGCACGCTCGTTGATGATGAAACCTGAGGTGATGTTGTTTGACGAACCCACGTCTGCGCTCGACCCTGAAATGATCAGCGAAGTTTTGGATGTTATGGGCGAATTGGCCGATGAGGGTATGACGATGATTTGCGTCACCCATGAAATGGGCTTTGCCAAACAGGTCGCAGATTTGGTCGTTTTCATGGCTGACGGCGAAGTGATCGAAGCAGCCCCCCCCACTGAGTTCTTCACCAACGCGCAAAATCCGCGTACTCAACAGTTCCTAAAGCAAATTTTGTCCCACTGAGGCCAGCCCTAAAAAGTGAATAAGCATACCATGAATTTTGAGACATTCCGCGCAGGATTTCCCGCACTCGCCGATCAGACCTATTTGTCTATCGCGGATAAAATGATCCTGAATGACACTGTGCGCGGCGCGATAGATATCTATCTGGATCGTCTCGCGTCGGCTTCCGTTGGGCGACTGGGGCACGAAGCCTTTGTTGAGGAGGCTCGAAGCAATTTTGCGCAACTGGTCAATGCTGATCCGAAAAACATCGCGGTGACGCGCAATGTGTCAGACGGGATCAATTGTATCGCGTGGTCCTTTGAGGATGTGCAGGGAAAAAACGTGGTGCTAAGCACTGATGTCGAGCATCCCAACAATATCTATCCTTGGTTACGCCAAAAAAACCGCGGGCTAGAACTGCGTCTTGTGCCCGCGACACCACAAGGCCAGCTTGATACAGAGGCGATGATCGCGGCGATGGATGACGATACGATTATCATGACCTGTCCGTCCGTTTCCTTTGCACCGGGTTATCGCAGTGACCTTGATCGTCTGGGGGCTGCGTGTCGCAAGCGCGATGTGTTTTTCCTTGTGGATGGCGTTCAATCGGCTGGTATTTTACAGCACGATTTTTCCCAAGAACCGATTGACGGCTTCGCGACCTCTGCCTCTAAGGGGTTGTTGGGGTCTTACGGCATCGGATTTTTGTATGTTTCTGACCAGTGGTTTGACCGCCTGACGCCCGCATATTTGTCGCGCCCTGCGGTGTATCAAGATTCCGAAGATCATTCGACTATGGGCAGTTTTGAATACCAGATTCAGCCAAATGCACGGCGTTATGAAGTTGGCAGCTATAACCTTGCAGGGGCTTATGCTGTTGCCACGTCTTTAAGGTTGTTGCTTGATCTTGGTCCAGCATCCATCGAGTCCCATGTCTTGGGGTTGGCGTCAGAGCTGCGTCGTGGTGTGCAGGACACTATGTTTGGCCCGCGTGTCACGATATCGGATGATCCGGATAGGCTGTCGCATATCGTCACCATCGGTACGCTCGATGCAGGCGGGCATGACACCTCCACCTGTGCAGATATCATGGGGTTGTCCGCAATGATGAAGGATCACCAGATCAACCATGCCATCAGGCGGGGGCAAATCCGTATGGCGGTCCATGCCTTTAACAATGGTGCGGATATCTCGAAAACGCTCGACGCCGTTGCGCAGTATCGACCCTCATCTGGCTAAATGCGTATCAACGCCTCTAAACGATCGCCCCAAAAAAGGAAGCCAAAATGACTGTTTCAGTTGCCCTCATCGGGTTCGGCGCAATTGCTCAAGACCTTCTGATCAAAGTGCAGTCTGATCCGCATTTGAGGGTCAAACAAATATTGGTGCGGGCCACGGCGTGCGACAGCACACAGGCAAAGATCGATCTGCAGACCGAGGTCATCACCTCGGTCGATGCTTTGGATGATGATATTGATTTTGTGCTCGAATGCGCAGGACACGGCGCGCTCAAAGACTATGGCGCGGCTGTTTTGGCCCGTGGGTTTGATCTTGGCATCCTGTCCGCAGGGGCCTTGTCTGACGACGCACTTGTTGCCGAGTTAAATAGCGCCACAGCGCAGTCAAAAGCGAAAGTGATTGTCGTGCCTGGGGCGATCGGTGGAATCGATGCGCTTTCAGCTGTCGAGAGCGGCGGCTTGACGTCAGTGTGCTACACAGGTCGCAAAGCTCCGATCAGTTGGAAGGGCACGCCCGCTGATGTGGTTTGCGATCTTGATACTTTGACAGAGCCCTGCGAGATTTTTTCCGGCACGGCACGAGAAGCGGCCCAAGCCTTTCCCAAGAATGCGAATGTTGTCGCGACTGTTGCGCTTGCGGGGCTAGGTTTTGATGACACAACAGTGCGTTTGTTCGCAGACCCTGCGGTGACGCGCAACACCCACCGCGTTCAAGCTGTTGGTGATAATGTGTCTTTTGACT
This sequence comes from Pacificibacter sp. AS14, assembly GCF_038899935.1. Taxonomy (NCBI): domain Bacteria; kingdom Pseudomonadati; phylum Pseudomonadota; class Alphaproteobacteria; order Rhodobacterales; family Roseobacteraceae; genus Pacificibacter; species Pacificibacter sp. AS14. The sequence goes on along the minus strand of NZ_JBBMQI010000020.1, from coordinate 4,099 downwards.
TTGAAACCAGCTCAGGGACTTTGCCGCACAACCCGCGCACATCAGCTTTGACGTCACAAAGCGCGTATCGCGCGTTGAAGCTTAGAGCTTATCCTTTTTCAACATAACTTAGTGATCTCTTGCGCTGCCTGATCCCAAAACAAGAAAACCCCCGATGCACAAACATCGGGGGCTCTATTTTTATATGCCTTCGAAAAGGCCATTCGCTGTCGGATCAAAAGACCTAGAGCATGCCTTCGCGTTGAGCTTTTTTACGAGCCAACTTGCGAGCACGGCGGACGGCTTCGGCTTTCTCGCGCGCTTTTTTGACGGAGGGTTTCTCGAAATGTTGCTTGAGCTTCATTTCACGGAAAACGCCTTCGCGCTGAAGTTTTTTCTTCAGGGCACGGAGAGCTTGATCGACATTGTTGTCGCGAACGCTAACCTGCATGTGGTGTCACCACCTTCCTAGTTAGAATTGCATGAATTGCAGGAGATCGCCCTATAGCAAAGGCGCGCTAGCTTGTCTACCATGTGAACAGGCCCAATAGGAGAGATCCAATGCAAAGTACCGCTTACCCCGATCCAACCCGTGAAAAACTGGTGCAAGCCGCGATTCCACATGTGGTTTTCGATGGCTGGGGGCCTGAGACCTTCCAAGCGGCTGTGACTGATTCGGGTGTGCCTGCGCAAATGGCGCGTGTGGCGGCCCCGCGTGGATCGGTTGATTTGGCTGCGGCCTATCACAAAGGCGGCGATCGCTTGATGATCGAGGCGCTGCAAACGGCCGACCTGAGCGACATGCGGTTTCGCGATAAAATTGCCCATGCCGTTTGGTTGCGCATCGAGGCGGTTGATCGCGAAGTCGTGCGACGCGGTATGTCGCTGTTTTCCTTGCCGCATTATGCGCCCGAAGGTGTGCGTTTGGTTTGGGAAACAACGGACGCGATTTGGAACACGTTGGGTGACACGTCCATGGATGTGAATTGGTATACAAAGCGCGCGACTTTGTCGGCTGTGTTCACCTCGACCATTTTGTTTTGGCTGGGCGATGACAGCGAAGGTTTCGCAGATACCAAGGCGTTTTTAGACCGCCGCATTGATGATGTGATGTCGTTCGAGAAAGCCAAAGCAGGCGTGCGTGACAACAAGACACTGTCTGCGCTGTTTGCTCTGCCCAACGCCATTTTGGGCACGATCAAGGCGCCCGCAGCTGTGCGCCGCGATGACATCCCCGGCACACAGGCACCCAGCACACAGGCACCCAGCACGCAGGCAGGAGACCAATAATGTCTTTGCCACCCAAGATACCCACAGTGATGCGCGCAATTGAAATAACCGAAGCCGGTGCGCCTGAGGTCTTGCAGCTTTGCGAACGCCCTGTGCCCGCACCAAAAGCGGGCGAAATCATTATTAAGGTCGCCTACGCTGGCGTGAACCGCCCCGATGCCTTGCAACGCGCAGGCCTGTACAATCCGCCCGCAGGTGCATCAGATTTGCCGGGGCTTGAATGCGCGGGCGAGGTGGTGGCTATTGGTTCGGATGTGACCGAGTGGCGCGTTGGGGATCAGGTCTGTGCCTTGCTGCCCGGTGGTGGCTATGCCGAATATGTGGCGACACCTGCGGTGCATGCCTTGCCTGTGCCCAAGGGGCTAAGCTTGCGTGAGGCGGCCTGCTTGCCAGAGACGTTTTTCACCGTTTGGAGCAATGTGTTCATGCGTGGCGGCTTGCAGGCAGATGAGACATTCTTGGTGCATGGCGGATCATCAGGGATCGGCACAACGGCAATCCAGCTGGCGCGGGCTTTTGGCGCGCGCGTGTTTGCGACCGCAGGCTCTGCCGAGAAATGCGCGGCCTGCGTGAACCTTGGGGCCGAGCGGGCGATCAATTATCACGATGAGGACTTCGTTGAGGTTTTGCAAGCTGAGGGCGGTGCCGATTTGATCTTGGATATGGTCGGCGGTTCGTATTTTCCGCGTAATCTCAAAGCCCTTGGTCTGGACGGGCGTTTGGTCAATATCGCGTTCTTGACTGGCGCTAAGGCCGAGATCAATCTCATGCAGGTTATGGTCAAGCGGCTGACGCTGACCGGATCAAACCTGCGCCCGCAATCAATCAAAGCCAAAGCGACCATCGCCCAAGAACTGTTGTCGCGGGTCTGGCCCTTGATTGAAGCAGGGCAGGTGGCCCCTGTGATGCATTCCGAATTCGCCTTTGAAGACGCGGCAAGCGCGCATCGGTTGATGGAAACCAATGCTCATATCGGCAAGATCGTTTTACGCGTGGCGTAACATGACGGGTGCGCGCGTTAGTCGATTTTGTCCAGCCGCGCTTTGTCCAAGGTGCAATCGCGAATGGTGTCTTGGCCGCAGGTCCGCGGCTCTAAATCTTTGGACAGGCAAATGCGCACCTCTTGGATGCGCTGATCTTTACAGGTTACGGTAATCTCGTCTCTGTTCAGTCCAGCATTGGCTTGCATAAACGCTTGCTCGATCACTGAGGCGGGCAGCAGCACGTCTTTTTTCAGGGCCTTAAAAGCAGCGGGGCGGGTGATGGACTCAAAAGCTTTCCGCGCGGTGTCCAAATACTCTTGCGCAGGCAAGCCCGCACAACGCCCGTGTTTTTTCCACTGATACCAAGCGGCGCCATCTGTGCCCATGATGTCTTCCATCGCCTCAGTCTGACGTCGACTTGGATCGCGCTCGGGCGTGTTGCAGTAAGACGGCCAGCCGCGTTCATATTGCGGCCAAAGTCCGTGCATCACCCAGCCAAGCTGTCGGTCGCATTGCGGGGAATTTCTGTCATCGCCTTCCAGCGCACACCACGTGGGGGACCATGACAAAGCCAAGACGTAATAGTCAAAATCGCCAGCACGTTCGCCATCCGCAAAAGCGGCTGCGGTGCTCATAAAGCCAGCAAGCGCTAGACCGGTAACAATTGCTTTACGCATTTTCTCTTTCCTCTGACAACGATCCACAGTATACAGGCCTCAAGTTCCCCCCACAATGTGAACCGTCCCTTTCGGGAAAGCCCTTTCAGGCGACGGAGAAGTTGTATCTGGGGCCTATCGTATTCAAGGTATTCAAGGAGAGTATCCATGGCAAAACCTATTATGGCAAAAGCCACAGCTGTTTGGCTCGTCGACAACACGACACTCAGCTTTGTTCAGATCGCGGCCTTTTGTGGTCTGCACGAACTGGAAGTCCAAGGCATCGCAGATGGCGATGTTGCGACTGGCGTGAAAGGCTTTGATCCGATTGCCAACAACCAGCTGACCCAAGACGAAATCTCAGTGGCCGAGGCCGACCCAATGGCGCGTCTCAAGCTCAAGCACAATCCAGCGTCTGAAGGCGAAGAAAAACGTCGTGGTCCGCGTTACACGCCTTTGTCCAAACGCCAAGATCGCCCGAACTCAATCCTGTGGTTGGTGAAATTCCACCCTGAATTGGCTGACGCGCAGATCACCAAACTTGTTGGCACAACCAAGCCAACGATCCAAGCGATCCGCGAGCGCACACACTGGAACATCAACAACATGCAGCCGATTGATCCGGTTGCTTTGGGCCTGTGTAAGCAATCCGAATTGGATGCCGCTGTGCAAAAAGCCGCTGCCAAACGCGCGGCCGAAGGCAACGCGATGTCTGATGACGAGCGCCGCAAATTGCTGTCCACAGAACAGACCTTGGGCATGGACGCAGAGCCACGCATCCCAACAGCGATTTCTGGCTTGGAAGCCTTCACTTTGGGTGACAACGTGGAAGAAGAAAAAGAAGCGCCTCTGCCAGACGCAGACAGCTTCTTCAACTTGCCAGATGGCGATGACGACAAAGACTAAGACGACAAAGACGAAACGCTTTGACCGATTGAACCCCGAGGCCCGCCAAATTGGTGGGCCTTTTGCGTTTTGGAATGATGTTGCATTGGATTTTGCAGCCGAAGTTCGCAGGCATCACGTCCATTCGAATACCTCTATCAAGCCAAATTTGTTAGAAATTTCACCAAACCAGTCCTGAACACGCTGTGCGGTGAATGACTGCATTCCGCGGCGATCTCAACTGGTCGACGCAACACACTGTGCGAACTTCTCTGCTGGCGTCTGATATTGCAAGGTCTTGCGAGG
>NZ_JBBMQI010000019.1:0-82910 GCF_038899935.1 Pacificibacter sp. AS14 | reverse complement strand
TGTGTTGAGACCGGCATAACACGGGATGTCAACGTCGGCACCACATGCCCAAGATAAGCGTTTCCGCACAAAACCAGTGTCTTACATGTCATCGTGCCGGTGGTTGTGGTCACAACGGGTTCGACAGCATCGGTATCAACGCCCGTCACCATGGACATTTCATAGATCGTGCCGCCAAGCTTTTCAAAGGCCGCGGCCTCACCAAGCGCGAGGTTAAGCGGGTGCATGTGCGCGCCAGTATGGTCGATCAGGCCACCTTCATAGAGGTCAGAATTGACGTGTTCGCGCAGTTGGTTTTTATCCAGCATCTCTTGGTTCTTGATGCCGTAGCTTTCCCAAAGTTTTTTGCGTTCTTCGAGCTCTTTCATGTGCGCCTTGGTCAAGCCCGTGAAAACGTTCTTCTCTTTGAGATCACATTGGATGTCATACGTCTTGATCCGCTCGCGGATGATTTCACCGCCTTCTTGCACCAGTCCAGCCACAAAAGTTGCGGTGTCCTGACCATAGCGTTTTTTGATCGTCTGAAGGCTTGCGTTCAACCCGTTGACAATCTGCCCGCCATTGCGACCCGATGCGCCCCAACCAACGCGCGCGCCCTCGAGGATCGCGACTTTGTATCCCTTTTCAACAAGATGCAGCGCCGTGGACAATCCAGAATACCCTGCCCCAACCACGCAAACATCAACCTTGTTAGGGCCCGTCAATGGGGGCCGCTCCGGTGAGCGATTGGCCGATGCGGCGTAGTAGCTTGCGGTATGCTTGCCGTCACCTGCGTAGTGTTTGGTCTTTGTGCTCATCACACAATCTCCAGATAGGAATGGTATTCAAAGTCGGTAACTTGGCGCGCGAAGCGTTTGAGTTCTTGGGTTTTGGACTCAACAAGCATCGTCTGAAGTTCGGGCGAGAAGACTTCTGCCACATGAGGGCCGTCTTCAAACGCTTCGATCGCGCTCGCCCAATCCAATGGCAAGTGAGGCAGATCAAGACGATATGCGTCACCGACAATAGGAAGCGAGGGCTTCATTTCATTCTCGATCCCCCAAAGCGCGCCACCTAGAATGCTGGTCAGCACCAGATAGGGGTTAGCGTCGGCCCCAGCCACACGGTGTTCTATCCTGCGCGCCTTTGGACTTCCCCCAGGAATACGAATGGCAGCGGTTCGGTTTTCGTAGCCCCAAGCGATGCCTGTCGGGGCATGCGCCCCCGGCATCAACCGACGAAAGGAGTTTTCATGGGGCGCAAAGGTTAGGCTGGTTTCTCGCATCGTTGCCAGCAGCCCCGCGACAGCGGACAGCATAATAGGCGTGCCCTCTTCGCCACCATTGTCGAAAACATTGATCCCGTTCTCGTCCAGCAACGAAAAATGCACATGGAACCCGCTTCCTGCGCGTTCGCCATAGGGCTTGGCCATAAACGTTGCTGCAAAGCCGTGCTTACGCGCAACGCCGCGCACAAGCCGCTTGAATAATACAGCATCGTCACCTGCTTTGAGCGGATCATCGACGTGCAACAGGTTAATTTCGAACTGACCCGCGCCGTTTTCAGAAATTGCGGCATCCGCCGGAATGCCCTGTTGTTCACACGCGTCATAGACATCGTTCAAGAAACCATCAAAGTGCTGAAGCTCGTCAATTGAAAGTGCGCCGTCGGAATCCAGCCGTTTGCCTGTCACAGGCGAATGCGGTGGCTTAGGTTGATTTCCCGACGGGTCACACAAATAGAATTCAAGCTCCGTGGCGACAACGGGCCTCAGACCTTTGGCCTTGAACCGATCGACAACGCGACCCAAAGCGCGGCGCGGATCCCCTAAGAACGGCGTGCCATCTTCCTTGCGCATCCAAAGCATCGCCATTGCGGTCGGGCGGTCAGACCATGTGATAGGCAACAGATCGCGACCTGTGAAATCACAAAGCCCGTCTGAATCGCCCGTTTCAAACACCAGCTTGCTGTTTTCAACATCTTCACCCCAAACATCAACGTTTAAGACAGACAGCGGCATGCGCACACCGCCTTCAACAACCTTGAGGGCTTGATCGACTGGAACACGTTTGCCGCGCAGCGTGCCGTTCAGGTCGCATACGCATGCAAAGATCGATTGGATTTCTGGTCTTTCGGACAACCATTTCGTCACGTTTTCAACTGGCATCGAATCCCCCTTGTGATGCTGTATTAGCATATGTGATATCGTTTTCAAGTTTATGATTTTATTTTACTTGGACTTTAGCTTTCTCTACCTTAAACGGGAATGACTGGGCTTCAAACAGGTGACATTATGGCTGGGCAACAAGAATTAAGCATCCCTGCCCCGCTTCTCGGCGAAGATGCAACAACCCAAGAATCCGTTTACACAAGGCTGCGCCAAGCGATCATGGTCGGAACGATTGAACCGGGCACTAACCTGACAATGCGTGGACTGGCGGATACGATGGGATTGAGTCCAACCCCCATTCGAGAGGCGGTACGCCGTTTGAGTTCAGAAGGCGCTATCGAAATTCTACCCAATCGTCGCATGGCAATCCCCGAGATGACGATGGGACGCTTTGAAGAACTCGTCGCGCTACGAATTTCACTTGAAATACATGCAGCAGAGCGCGCTTTGCCTTACATTTCTGATATTGTCATAGATGAGATGCAAAGACTTGATGAGGAAATGGATATCGCAATCGCAGACATGCGCATTGATGATCTGGCAATTCTCAATCAAAAATTCCACCGCATGTTGTATTCAGTCAATCCAAACCAAGTCTGTGTTCCCGCAATAGAAAGCGTTTGGTTGCAGCTGGGCCCGTTCCAACGTCAAGTCGTTCAACGTGTAAAAGAGTTCTACAAAGTTGACAGGCACAAAGAGATACTTGCAGCGCTCAGGTCGCGCGAAGTCGCATCTCTTGTCGTGGCCATAGAAAGCGATATCCGCGAGGGCATTAGCCATGCCGGAAGACGTTTACTGACCCAGATGCACGCCGGATACGCGACCACCACTTAAGCCGTTCCCGCCCCTGACCAGCAACAAACCACCCAAAAATTTAGCCAACCCCTTAACTGTGCTCGTTGAGCGCCAGCACCACGTGCCCAAACTCCATATTTTGTGATATCTTTATTCAAAACAAAATATCATGCATTACTTAGCAACACATCAGACGGAACGTTCGTACAAAGACTGGCAGACCAAGCCGTTCGCCAAGCGAATGCGCGCCTGCAGCGGCGGTGGCGACGTGCGAATGTGTAAAACTGACACCATTACGGCGCAGGACAGATCCAACAGGGTCTTGCGTTTAAAGTCTTGAGTGGCAGCTGAAAACGCAAAAAGCGACGCAAAATCTGCGCCGCTTTTCGAATTTTCAAACCCTAAGTGGATTTAGAAGACTTTGCTTGGATCGTAGCGTTTCATCGCTTCTTCTTTAAGAACCAGACCGGAATACAGCGGCGTGATGTTGGGCAGTTTTGCCCCAGCCAACAGACCCATCAGGTGATTAAACCCAACGCGACCAATTTCGTCACTGTCGTTCACAGCTGTGGCGATAAAGTTGGTGCCCTCTTGCTGCATTTCCCACAGAGTTTCTTTGCTGGCATCAGAGGCAGCAAAGACCATATCCGCGGAACGTCCCGCATCGGCTGCTGCTTTTTGCGCGCCAAGGCACATCGCGTCATTTTCGCAGAAAACCGCATTCAAATCGTCGTGCAGCGCAAGCATGTCGGACATGATTGTGTAACCGCCATCAAGTCCCCAATTGCCAAAACCAGGCGCCACGGTCACTTCGATATCAGCGCTTGAACTGACCGCATCGATAAAGCCGTTAGAGCGCGCAAGCCCGATGGAGTTGTCCGCAGGACCGCCCTTGATCACAAGCACATGACCCGCGCCGCCCAAGTGCTCTTCGATATGTTCGCCAATCGCGTTGCCCATCACATCGTTTTGCGCGCCAACCCAATTCCACGGCGTGGACAGGTCGGTGTTTTTCCAAAGACGATCTACGAAAACCACTGGAATGCCGGCTTCTTCGATTGCGATCAACGCGGATGGAATGGTCTCTGTTGGGCCAGCACTGACGATCAGACCATCAACACCTTTGGCAATAAGATCCTCAATGTCCGACGCCATTTTAGCCGCGTCAAACCCTGCATCTGTTGAGATCACTTCGACGTTGCTATAAGCGTCCGCCTCGCGGTGCACAGCTGTGTCCATCCCTGCAAAATACGGCGCACCGTACAGCAAGTTTGCCATGCCGATGGTTAAGGTTTTGTCTTCTGCCGATGCGGCCCCTGCTGACATGGCGACCAGCGCCGTCAAAAGACCTGTGGTTTGTTTGAAATTCATCACTTTGTTTCCTCCCTAAAGTGTGTCGTCGATTGTTAAGATGGTTTCCGGCGCACCAAGACAGCGACCAGAATGATCAAGCCCTTTACGATCTGCTGATAGTAGGACTGGACATTGAAAAGATTCAGGATGTTATCGATCACCGCCAGCGCGATAACCCCGCCAAACATCCCCCCGACCGAACCGCCACCGCCGCCCAAAACACCACCGCCGATCACAACGGCTGCGATGGCATCAAGCTCGTATCCCGTCCCGACGCTGGGTTGCGAAATCCCAAGACGCGCGGCCAGCAGCACACCTGCAAGGCTCGCGAAGAACCCGCAAATCACATAGGCCAGCGTGGTTTTGGCTTTGACGTTCACACCCGCCAAGCGCACGGTTTCAGGGCTGATCCCAATCGCCATGATCGAGCGGCCCGCGCGGGTGTGGTTCATGAAAACCCAAACGATGGGAATACAGACCAAAAAGATCACAAACGGCACAGGCAGAATGTCAAAAACCTTGCCTGACCCCAATGTTTTCAAAAAGAATTTGTCAGAGGCATAGGTCGGCGATTCACTGTAAATAAACAAAGCCCCGCGCACCACGCCCATCATCGCCAAAGTCACGATGAAAGGTTGCAGGCGCATATAGGCCACCAAAATACCGTTGATCAAACCGATGATCACGCCAACCGACAAAGCCACCAAAATGGCGACGCTGATATGCACCTGCCCCTGCAAGCCGGACACCAACAGACCGGCAAAGGCCAGCGTTGGCCCGACAGACAAATCGATGCCACCAGAGCGAATTACAACATACATTCCGATGCTTAAAAAGCCGGTGGTCACCATCTGACGCGAGACGTTGACCATATTGCGTTCGGTCAAAAACACGTCCGAGGTCAGCCCCGTTATCACGACAAGGAGCACCAGTACCACACAGAAAATAAGATTGGTTTTGGCCGATTTGGACATGTGTTTGAAGGTCCAGTTTTTTGCCGCTGGGGTCGTGTTCTTAGAGGTCATTTTTGGGTCTTTCCACATCTGCTGCGGCCACGAAAATATCGTGCTCGGAGGTTGTTACCGGATCAAGTTCAGCCACGATCTTGCCGTCGCGCATCACGTTTATGCGGTGCGCAAGGCCAAGAACCTCGGGCATTTCTGAACTGATCAATAGGATCCCGATCCCTGTCTGGGCCAAGTTCGCAATCAGTTTGTAAATTTCGACCTTGGTCGCGATATCGACGCCGCGTGTTGGCTCGTCCAGGATCAAAACCTTCAATCCCTTCATCAGCAACCATTTGGCAAGCACCACTTTTTGTTGGTTCCCACCACTCATGCGGCGCAAAATATAAGCAAGGTTAAGCGGGCGCAGGTCGAGTTCTTGCACCTTTTGAAACACCATATCGCGTTGCGCCGAGCGGTTCAAAAACGGCCCCCACCCGACGAGGTCCATCGAAGCAAGGCCCGCGTTATCGATGACATCCGCGTCCAGAACCAGACCATCGACTTTGCGTTCTTCTGTGACAAACCCGATGCCCGCCGCCATCGCGCGGGCGGGGCTTGGCGCGTTAAACGCAGCGCCATCCATCACAATTGTGCCCTGATCCATGGGGTCGGCACCAAAGATCGCGCGCATCACTTCGGAACGCCCCGATCCTACAAGACCGCAAAAACCCAAAATCTCGCCGCGCTTCAACTCGAACGATACATCGGCAACCTTCGGCGCGGCCTTCAGCCCCGTGACGCTGAGCAAAGTTTCCGTGCCTGCGGTGCCGCGTTTGGGGAAAATGTCTTCCAACGGACGCCCAACCATAGAACGGATCAAGCGGTCTTTACTCGCCTCTTCGCGTGAAAACGTATCGACAGAAACACCATCCTTGAGCACCACAAAAGTGTCGGCAATGTCCAGCACTTCTTCAAGGCGGTGCGAAATATAAAACACAATCGTGCCGCGGCTTTTAAGCGTCTCTATCAGGCGAAACAGCACATCGCTTTCAGTTTGAGTCAGAACGCCGGTGGGTTCATCAAGGATCAAAACCTCAGGCGACACACGGCTGGCTTTGGCAATTTCGATCATTTGTTGCAAGGCCACGGGATAGGACCCAACGGCATCGCGCACGTTGATATCGCAAATGCCCATGTGCGCCAAATCCGCTTCTGCGTCGCGAAACAACTGATCCCAATCAATGCATTCGATCACGCCAGCCACGCGTTTTATCGGCCATTCGCCAAGGTACAGGTTTTCGGCAACCGACAGTTCTGGCAGCAAACTGAGCTCTTGATAAACGGTGCGAATGCCCAGATCGAAAGCCTTATGCGGTGACAAAATGAATGTTTTCTGATCATCGATTTCAATGGACCCAAGTGTCGGCTGTTGAGAGCCAGACAAAAGCGACATCAAAGTCGATTTGCCCGCACCATTTTCCCCACAAATGGCCACGACCTGCCCACGATGCGCCTCAAAGCTCACCTCTTTGAGAGCCAGAGTCGCGCCAAAGGCCTTGGCGATCTTATGTAGACGAATGTGCTTCACGCTCGGCTCCGCTTAGCAATCAAAGACGTCAAAGGCGTCTTTAAAGATCACAGTTTTCAACTCGCTCATGTCTTTCAAGGTCTCCATAAAGCCCTCGCGCACGCCATTGCCGCTGTTTTTACGACCGCCAAAAGGCAAGCATTCCAACCGCATGGCGGACTGGTGATTGACAACAACCGTACCAACCTCAAGCTTCATGGTCGCGTTCATTATGGCACGAAAATCATTGGTAAAAATGGCGGCCTGTAGCCCAAATTCACTGTTGTTCGCCAAGGCCACCGCCTCATCAATCGTATCAAAGGGCACCAAGGGCAAAACCGGACCAAACACCTCTTCGCGCAGCAATGTGTTATCCTCAGCCACGTCCACAAAAACCGCCGGAGTGATCTGTTGATTGGTACGCACACCGCCCATCAGCAAAGTGGCGCCTTCAGAGACAGCGGCCTGAATTTGGCGTTCGACTGTGTCGGCAGCGCGGGTCGAAATCAAAGGACCGACATCGGTGGCAGGATCTGTATGATCGCCAACAACAAGGCCGCGTGTCAAATCTAGCACGTGATCGACGACAGCTTGGTGAATGGTTTTGTCGATAAACACACGCTTGACCGAACAGCAAATTTGACCATTCCCTGACGTGAACCGCCCCGCCACAATCGCCTGTGCCGCGATCAAAGGATCAACATCGCCACAAATAATCGTCGCGTCGCTGCCGCCCAGTTCCAAGTTGACCTTTTTCAAGGTTTGTGAGGCAGCAACGGACACAAGTTTGCCCACACGGGTGCTGCCTGTCAGCGAGATCATATCCACGCCTTCGATTTCCGCCAAACGCGCGCCAACAACTTCGCCGCGCCCCGTCAAAATTTGATGCGCGGCCTTGGGCAGACCAGCTTCTTCATAATAGCGCGAAATTTCCAGCATCGTCAGCGGGCATTCTTCAGGCGCTTTGGTGATCACGCAATTGCCCGCAGCCAAGCCGCCCGCCAGTTTGTGCGACCACAGCTCGACCGGATAATTGAACGGCACGATGGCCGCCACAACACCCAGCGGTTGATACACAGTATAGGCGAGTGAATTTTCCAAACCCTTCATGCTGTTCAACGGGATGGTGTCGCCGTGAAGCCGCTTGGCTTCTTCTGCGTAGCCTTTGATGATGCGCGCAGCGGCGTCAATTTCCCATCCGTTGATCTCTTTAAATGTTTTGCCATTCTCGGCGTTCAACATCTGAATCAGCATCTCGCGATTTGCCGTGATGCGGCTGGCAACGTCTTCTAAAATGCGCGCGCGCTCATGCGCTGGCATCCGCGCCATGGCAGATTTTGCACTGACGGCTGCGCTGACAGCGCGGTCCACATCCGCTACAGTTGCGGCCGGGGCATGACCCAAAACAGACCCATCATATGGATTTTGAATTGTCATTTCAGCACCATCAGAAGACGAAACCCACTCACCTGAAATTAACATGTTCATCTTGCCGTCCTCTTTTGGCGTTCATTTTTTGTACAACCCTTGTTCGTTCGACATTTAAACTAAGTCAACAAATATTGAACAATGCGAATTCAAAAATATTCTAAATTACTGTATATTAACAATTAAATTTCGTACGATATGCGTACATATCAAAAATCCTCAGGTTTCACGTTAACATAGACAAGCAAATGCAACCTGTGTATCAATGTTGTACACATATTGTTCAAACGGTTTGGAACCTCATGACGCGCGATTCAAACAAAAGCTCAACGGTTCTCAAAGCCTTTCAAGTGCTGGAAACTGTCGCAAACCTGCCGTCGCCGGCCACAGCGCCCGAAATTTCCAAAATGGCAAACATTGAGCGGGTGACGACATATCGGTTGCTGCGCACGATGGAGCACGCGGGCTATGTCGAAATGGACCCCGAGTCCAAAACATATCGCATAAGCCGCAGAATGCTAGCTTTGGCAAAACCTGTTTTGAACGCAGGCACAGACCGGCTTGTGATCGAACGCCTGCTCAATTCCATTGCGCAGCGCACAGGCGAAACCTGTCACTATTCCGAACTCATGGGGCCTGAGACGGTCCTGATTCAAAAGGCGAAGGGCACGCAGCTTGTCGCGGTCGATTTCAGCATCGGCAACCGTGGCGCGCTGCATTCAACATCTGTCGGCAAGGTGATCATGGCCTTTCAACCCGACACGGTGTTCGAGACCTATTTCGAAGGTGAGCTTAAAAAACACACACCCAAGACCTGCATCGACAAAGACAAGATGCGCGCAGAGCTGGCCGTTGTCCATCGCACAGGCGTGGCCTTTGATTTTGAAGAACTGGCCGAGGGCATGAACTGCGTGGCGGTGCCCGTGATCGACCCCTTTGGCGTGGTCGAGGCTGGCATTTCAATTTCAGGCCCCGCCAGCCGGTTCACAAAGAAACATCTGAGTGAACTGGCAAAGATCATGAAAGAAGAAGTCGGGAAAGCAGCCCTGCTCCCCGACATCTAATTTTATCATCACTTTAAACGAACGCCCTGCCGCGCTTAGACCTTTACCCGTGCAGAGGTCGGATCATAGAGCGGCTTGAGCGACGCAGTAGCGGCAAAGCGTTGCCCCGCGACTTCGATCTCATAGTTTGAGGCCAGAACTTGATGCACGGTCTCATTCGCGCACGGCACATAACCCAGACCAATCGCAGCCCCCAAGGTGTGCCCGTAATTGCCCGAGCTTAGATAGCCCACAAGCTGACCATCGCGCAGAATCGGTTCCGCGTGATAAAGCAAGGGATCAGGATCCGTCAGTTGGAACTGCACCATCCGCTTTTGCAGGCCTTGCTCGCGTTTGCGCAACACTGCGTCGCGCCCCAAATACAGGCCATCGGTTTTTTTGATCGCAAAGCCAAGACCCGCCTCAAGAATGTGATCTTCGCTTGAAATATCATGGCCAAAGTGGCGAAAACCCTTTTCGATCCGGCAACTGTCCATCATGTGCAAACCGCACAGTTTGGCATCCATATCGCGGCCAGCCTCCAGCAAGACCTCAAACACATGCGCCGCCATATCGGTGGACACATAAAGCTCCCACCCCAGCTCACCCACATAGGTCACGCGGTGCGCACGGGCGAGGCCCATGCCAATCTCGATCTCTTGGCAGGTGCCAAACGGATTGACCTCATTGCCAAAATCATTGGGCGACACGCGTTGCAACAATTTGCGCGCATTTGGGCCCATGACACAGATCACAGCCTCGGCGGCGGTCATATCGGTCAGCGTCACGCGGTAATCGCCAATCAGACGCCGCATCCATGCCTGATCCGCGATGCGGGTGGCTGCGGGCGTCACAACCAAATATTCGGTCTCGGACAGGCGCGTGATGGTCACATCCGCCTCGATACCTCCGCTTGCGTTCAAAAACTGGCTGTAGACGATTTTGCCCACAGGCACCGACAGATTGCTGGCGGCAACAAAATTCAGAAACGCCTCGGCATCTGGCCCGTCCACTTTGATTTTGCCGAACGATGACATGTCGTAAATGCCAACGTTTTCGCGGATGGCTTTATGTTCGCGGGCGGAATTTTCAAACCAATTTTGGCGCTTCCACGTGTACTCATATTCGGCTTTTTGCCCTGCATCTGCGAACCAATTGGCCCGTTCCCAGCCTGAAAATTCGCCAAAGACAGCGCCTGCCGCCTTGAGTGCGCCGTGCAGTGGTGAGCGGCGAATGCCCCGCGCCGTGGCCTTTTGGCGGTAAGGAAAGTGGTCGGCAAACAGCAAACCAAGCGTTTCTTTGGACCGCTCAAACAGATAGGTTTTATTGCCCTGAAATGGCTGCATCCGCGCAATATCAACATCCCCCAAATCAAAGGGTTTCTCACCTGTGTCCATCCAAGCGGCCAAGGCCATACCCGCGCCGCCCGCAGATTGAATGCCGATGGAATTAAAGCCAGCGGCGACCCAAACATTGTCCATCTCAGGGGCAAGGCCAAGATGATAGGCATCATCAGGGGTAAAGCTTTCAGGCCCATTGAAAAACGTGTGAATGCCCGCGCTTGCCAACAAAGGCATACGGTTAACAGCCTGTTCCAAAATGGGCTCGAAATGATCGAAATCCTCAGGCAGCTGATCAAATTCGAAATCCTCAGGGATGCCTTTCATCGCCCAAGGTTTGGCCACGGGTTCAAACGCGCCAAGCAGCAATTTGCCGGCATCTTCTTTGTAATAGGCACATTCCTCAGGCACGCGCAGGGTCGGCAGTTGCGCAAAATCAGGGATCGTATCGGTGACAATATAGAAGTGTTCGCAGGCATGAAGCGGGACATTGATGCCCATTTGGCGACCCACATCGTGGCCCCACATGCCCGCACAATTGACCACGTGATCACAAACAATAATGCCGCTCTCGTCACCTGTTTTCCACGTGACGCCGGTGATACGTCGACCGTCGCGCCTAAATCCAGTGACCTTGGTGCGTTCAATAATCTGCGCGCCGCGTTGTTTGGCACCGCGCGCCATCGCCAGCGCGATATTGGCCGGATCGCCCTGCCCGTCTTTGTCCAAATACACCGCGGCAGTCACGTCATCCACATTGACATGCGGATAGCGTTTGACAACTTCGTCAGGGCTGATTTGTTCCACCTCGACCCCAAACGCGCGCGCCATCGACGCCTGACGCAAGATCTCTTCACGGCGCTCTGGCGTCAGAGCGAGCGTGATCGACCCGTTGCGGCGAAACCCTGTGGCGACGCCTGTTTCAGCCTCAAGATTTCCATATAACTCTTGGCTGTATTTCGCCAAACGGGTCATATTTTGCGAGGCGCGCAGCTGCGCAATCAGGCCTGCCGCGTGCCATGTGGTGCCAGACGTCAGCTGCTTGCGCTCCAACAAAACAACGTCTTTCCAACCCAATTTGGTCAGGTGGTAAGCCACGGAACAGCCGATCACGCCGCCACCAACGATCACAACACGGGCATGTTTAGGGGGCAATATCATATCGATACCTTTCAAAGGGTTACGCGCGAATGCGGCTGTTGTCTGCGTCCCAAAGGCACGCGGTGTTTTGGATCGTCGCCTTGTGGCGCAGACCGTAAATTTCAACCTCAACCGATGCACCCGCAACGGCGGCCTCGGTCTTAATCATCGCAATCGCGATCGCCGCATCAACACGGTAGCAATAAGCGGACGAGGTCACTTCGCCGACGCGTTTCCCATCTGCAAACACCGCCGCCATATAGGGTGCATCTTGCGCGCTGTCCTCGATCACCAATGTCACTTGGGTTTTCACAGGGCCTTTGGCCTGCTCGGCAATCAGTGCGGCTTTGCCAGGGAAATTTTGCGGTTTATCAAGTTTCACAAAGCGCCCAAGACCGGTTTCCAACAGGGAATAATCGGTCGATAAATCGCCTTTCCACGTCAGATAGCCCTTTTCGATCCGCATCGCGTTGAGCGCATACATGCCAAAAGGCGTGGCCCCTGCGGCGCGGATCGCGGTGTAAACAACGCTCGCTTCTTTCACTGAAACATGGACCTCCCAGCCCAATTCACCGGCAAAGGACACCCGCGCCAAGCGCACATGCACCCCCGAGATCACCGCATCTTGGTGCGTCAACCAGCCCAGTGACAGATCACCATCTGAAATCTCAGCCAAAAGATCACGCGACTTTGGCCCTGTGACCAAAAGCGTGGTCAGCTTTGTGGTTGTGT
Source organism: Pacificibacter sp. AS14 (assembly GCF_038899935.1). Lineage (NCBI taxonomy): Bacteria > Pseudomonadati > Pseudomonadota > Alphaproteobacteria > Rhodobacterales > Roseobacteraceae > Pacificibacter > Pacificibacter sp. AS14. Next base: position 70,416 of record NZ_JBBMQI010000019.1, on the reverse strand, counting down.
CAATCAGGCTTAGGCCCTCAGGCAATCTGCGCGACAGAATTTCAAAGTCATGCCACTGCGCGACAGCGGCGGTCATCAGGGTAAAGTGATCCTCATCATGACGCATGCACGACATTTCGGTCAGGACATGACCGCGATAATCTGACAGGTAAATCAGGTTCAAACGGCCAATTTTGGGCAAGCCGCCCGCGATCTGGCCGCGCAGCCAGTCCGCAGCGCCTGAACCGCTCAATTCAAACCGCGAAAACCCGCACATATCGATCACACCAACGCCGTCGCGCACGGCTTCGACCTCGGCGCGGACCCGTGGCGTCCACGGGCCGATGCGGTTCCATGTCAGGGTTGCGGCCTCGGACGTATCATCGCCGTCTTTGGCAAACCAATTGGCCCGTTCCCAGCCATTGTAGGCACCCATTTGCGCGCCATCTGCGATCAAGCGGTCATGATTGGTGGACAGTTTTTTATTCCGCTCGGCAGGCCATTCATGATGGGGGAAATGCATCGCATATTCATGGCCATAGGTCTCAAGCGCTTTGCCAAGGTTGTACTGCGTATCGGTGTAATCCGTGTAGCGCCGCGGATCGATCGCCCACATGTCCCATTCGGTTTGGCCATGCATGATCCATTCGGACATAACCTTGCCCGCGCCGCCGCCTTGGGCGATGCCAAAGGTGAAACTATGGGCTTCAAAGGCGTTCGGCACCCCCGGCATTGGCCCAACCATTGGCAAGCCGTCTGGCGCATAAGGAATAGGGCCGTTGATGTTGCGTTTGACGCCTTGGGTTCCCAGCAAAGGCACCCGTTCCATCGCATCCATGATGTAAGGTTCAAGCCGGTCCAGATCATCAGGATACAGTTGAAACGAGAAATCGGCCGGCATTTGATTGTCTGGCGTGATCCAAGCCGCTTCGCAGGTCATCTCGTAAGGACCAAGGTTCAAACTATAGGTGTCTTGGCGCAGATAGTATGACGTGTCGACATCGCGCAGCATCGGCACTTTGCGGCCCTGTTCTTTGCTCCATGCCTCAATTTCTGGGATGGATTCTGTCAAAAAATACTGGTGGCTCATCACCGTCATGGGCACTTTGCGCCCGCCGAAGGCTTCGAACCATTCGCCCACGCGGCCTGCGTAATATCCCGCCGCATTGACCACATAGTCGCAGCGAATATCGCCTTTTTCCGTATGAACGGTCCATTCGCCCCCATCGCGGCTAACGCCTGTTGCTGGCGTGAACCGCGCGATTGTAGCGCCTAAGTCGCGCGCGCCTTTGGCCAAGGCTTGAGTCACTTGCGCGGGGTCAATATCACCATCAAGCGGATCCCACAGCCCGCCCTCCAAATCGTGTATCTCCATAAAAGGAAAGTGTTCTTGCAGTTGATCAGGGGTGCACATGTCCATCGTCAGACCCATGTGCGCCGCCATGCCGCGCACGCGGTCAAATTCCATCATGCGCGCGTGGGTGTGGGCCAAACGCACAGCGCCCGTGACGTAATAGTTGATCGGATACGAGACTGCGTCACCAAGATCACGATACAGCGCAAGGCCGTAACGCTGCATGTTCATCACACCATAGTTGGTCGAAAAATTCGGACAATTGCCCGCGGCGTGCCATGTCGAGCCTGCGGTCAGCTCGTTCTTTTCAAGCAAGACACAATCCGTCCAGCCCGCTTTGGCCAAATGATACAAAGTCGACACACCGATAACACCGCCGCCAATGATGACGACGCGCGCAGCTGTTGGAAGGGACATAAACAGACCTCAGTATACAGGGGGGGAAATGACCCAGACCGCGACGGCCTGATCATCGTAAGGATTGGCCCAGCGATAGCTTTCGCCACGAATGCGGAATGCATCGCCAGATGAAATGGTGAATTTTTGATCCTCGATCCACAGATCAAGGGTGCCTGAAATCACATAAGCGACCTCAACCGTGGGGCGCTGGATGGCTTTGGTCAATTTCGAATGGGGCTTAAAAATGGAATGAACCACTTCATAGTCGTCCGTTAAATCGGGGGACACCAACGTCTCGACCAACCCGTTGTCATGCGACCCAATTTCGCGCCGCGCCGCCGCACGTACGATCACACCGCGCTCATCGTCTGGCGCATCAGTCGTGCCAAAAAACAGCGACATCGGCACGTCAAGCGCGCGGGCGATGTCTTGCAGGCTTTTGATGCTCGGGCTGGTATGATTGCGCTCAATCTGGGACAGCCATCCCACGGATTTGCCAATCGCTGTGGCCAAGGCCTCAAGCGTCATTTTGCGCGACACCCTGAGGGCGCGAATGTCGTGGCCAAGATCGTCGGTGTCAGGCATGGGCGCTCCAGAATCAAATGCTCAGCAGGCACATCCTGCTTGAATGAAAAATTGGCACGTATTTTCATTTTTGGGAAATGAAAAATAAAGCTAAATTTTCATTTTTGATTGTGAACAGCGCAAACGTCTAAAAACTATGCAGGGCAAAACAATAAATACCGCCCTGCCCCAAACGAATGAAAGCTTAGACCCCCATGATAGGCGCAATCTGCGATGGTGGCCTACTCTGCCGCTTCAAAAGCCCCAGGCGCAATCTCCTCCCAAAACGCCACGATTCCAGCGTGATTGAGCGACGACACCCAGCCAAAATTTTCAAAATCCAACAGAGCTGCCCCATCCAGCTTGGACATAAACAAACGGCGATCTGCATCGCGCTGCGTCGGCGATCTGGCACTCACAAGCCTTTGCAAAATCTCTAACCGCTTGGCCCGCTCCGCGCCCTTTTCACTCAAAGGCTGCTGCGCTGTCGGGTTTCGCGACGAAACCGTACTGCCGCTAAAGTCTTGCTTAAGAGCTGCGGTCAAATAGCTCACAGGGTTCTTAACCCCGCCCTGCCCCGCAACATAATCGACCTGCTTGCGCACGTAAGCTTCGTCGTGCTCGTTCATCCATTGCAACGCCAAACGATCACTCACCCCAAGCGCACGCATCCGTTTGTAAATATCCGAGTTGCGCAAACCCTCACCATCGTCCAAATCCAAAATCGACAGCTGCGGGTTCTCTGCAATCTTGAACCGAATTTCAGACACCGACCGGCCAATCTTTTTGGTTTCAGGCGTCACAACGATGTTCGACGTCTTATTCACTTCCGCCACAGCCGGCTTGATGATCTTGGCGTTCAGATGCTTATACACCTCGTAATAGGAACTTTCAGACACCCCCATCAACCGGCGGAACAAATCCAAAGACCACCATCCCGTCGATCCCGTCCGCACAAATCGATAACAATTCTCGTACAGCGCCAAAGCGTGCCCAGAGGTAAAGCGTCTTTGAATGTTCAGATTGATCAGAGCAAAAACTTTTGGGTCATCCAGCTTTTGCGCCAAGGCGGGCGAATAAGCATATTCGCAAACGCCGCCCTTTAACTTGGCATAGCTCAGCAAAGACGACACGCCCCATTCCTGACGTCCCTCCTCGTCCAACATGTCCCATTCGGCCACAGTTTCGGCCAAGCCCCGCAGAGATTGTTTGAGCGTGTCCATATCGTTGGAATTATAGCCGATCATCATACATAAGGTCCGCGCATCGATTTGATGCACTTGTTGGCTCATCAATGTGTCATAGGCATTGAGCAACAGAACATTGGACAATTTGCGCTGCAACAAAGTCAGCTTGCCCGATACATGAATCGCGGCCACGTTTTTCTTCACCGCGCCACGTCGCAACGATCCGGTCAGGGTCTCTTTTTCAATATCGTCCATTGCCTGTCTCTTTGCTCATGCGCGCCGTCGGACCATTTGTTTAAGTTTATTTTGGTCTCTTTCATGCGATTCGTATCGCAGGGCTTCACATCGTTAGTATTTGCGATAAGGTCCCCACGTTCAAGTATTCAATTGGCACCTTAAGCTGCATACCGTAACTGGGTACCTTGAGCAACCGCCGCTTGATTGAGGGACCCAAATACAGGAAAGACAGACCACAGGGTTAGGGCGTGCTCTATTTGATTCGTTTGCAAATGACCCTAAACCAGCCTTTTAGGGGTCTAACGTGGAAAACAGATAAAAAATCCCGCGAATCGGCACCTCAGTTCCCGTATATTGGTTCCTTTGAACCTGAATGCAGGCACCTAAAAGCCTGTATCCAGGTACCTAAAAATATATAAACTATTGATTTTTAAAAATTTTTCTGGGCATAAAGACTCTAAATTCTCATAAAGAAAACTAAACAGACCTGAGTTTGTTTCTAATTTTGATTTTCAATAATGGGATAGCCTTCAAAGTGATTCACATTTCCTCGATCATGTGCCATACTTTAACGGACATCGCATAAAATAGCGAACATGCAGAGGCACGAGAATCATGACGTCAGCCAATAAGGGCAAAGATGCTCTCCCACCTTATTTCAATATAGATCCAAAAGCAGCAGCTGAAAGCTTAGCAGATCCCATCGACACAGCGCGCTTTGCTAAGGCCGCAGCCTTTGCAGGACGTGGTCGCGATGATTTGGCCAAACGCGGCTATGCGCCTGACGGCAAAAAACGTCTACGTAAATTTTCCACATGGGAAATCTGTAAGTATTTGATCCCCGTGGCTGCTGCGCATTTGCGGCGGGTTTTGAAAGCCAACCCGGAATTGCCGCAAGGCGAAGGGGAAGGTAGTTCAAAGTGGTTCAGCTTGGACGACGTGCAAAAGCTGCGTGAGCATTTTGCCAAAGAAGGCGCTGCAAACCGCGAATACACAGCTTGGCGTCCTAAAGGTTTGCCTGCCAAGGTTGTGGCTGTTGCGAATTTCAAAGGCGGTGTCGGAAAAACGTCGACAGCAGCGCATTTGGCAATGTCTGCAGCTCTTGATGGGTACAAAGTTTTGGTCATTGATTTGGACAGCCAAGGATCGATGACATCGATCATGGGTGGAACTGTCGCGGATGAATGGCAAACAGCGTTCCCGCTTTTGGCCCGCGATTATGCTTTGGCTTTGCAACGTGAAAATAAGGTGCGTGACGCGGCGGGGCAGGCGCCTTTCCCGTTCGACGAAACCCTTACCGAAGCGTTAACAGTTTCGCCGCGAAACCTTGTTCAGAAAACGCACTGGCCCAACATTGATCTCATCGGCGCTCAGCTCAATTTGTACTGGGCCGAATTTCAAGTCCCTGTTTGGCGGATGCAATTGCGGTCCTGGGCGCTATGGGACGCCCTATCTAACGCGTTGGAAGATGGCGGTTTGCTTGAGGAATATGATTTGGTATTTCTCGATACGCCCCCAGCCCTTGGGTACCTGACCATCAATGCTTTGGCCGCCGCAGATATCATGCTGGTGCCCCTTGGAGCGTCGTTCTTGGAATTCGATTCCACGGGCCGTTTCTTTGACATGATCTACTCTACTTTTGCATCGATTGAAGAAGGCGAAAACCGCAATCGACGTGCAGATGGTCTACCAGAAATGCGCTTTGAATGGGATGCGGTTTTGGCGCTGATCACCCGTTTCGACGCTTCGCAGCAAACGGATTTGGCCAATGTGATTCAGGCTTATTTTGGCGATTTCATGACGACATATCGCCAAGATATCACGGCTATGGTCGGGCAGGCGGGAGAGCAAGTCTCGGGCATCTATGAAACAGATTATCGCGATTTTAACCGCGACACCTATGTGCGTGGACGCGAAACATTTGATCAAACTTGGGCCGAAGTGAAACGGGTCATCTTAGGCACATGGTGGCGCGATTTGCAGGCGGCCGAGGCAGATAAAACAGAGGGACAAACAGATGGCGAAGCGTAGAAAACTGGTCGCCCCATCTGCGGCTGATTTGGATCAGATTGAACAACAGTTTCGCGGCGAAACCACAGCGCGCGCACCGTTAAGTGTGCCGATTGCGCAGGTGGCTGCCGAATCGGCGGGCGCTTTTGATGCTCGATCTCAAGCAGATCGCGAGAAATCTGCCAAAGACAGCGCAGATGCGGAAGTTCTGCGCGAGTCCCAGTCTAAAGGTTTGATCTTAAAAGAATTACCCTTAGAGCATATCCACGCGGATGCTTTGGTGCGTGACCGTGTTGTGCTGGACGCTGAGCAGATGAAAGAACTGCAAATGTCCATCGCCAAAGGCGGGTTGCGATTGCCGATTGAGGTGTTCGAACTGTCTGAACCCGATGGAGAGCGCCGCTATGGCTTGCTGTCAGGCTATCGCCGGTTGCATGCGGTGCAAGCGCTCAAGGACCTGACCAAGGACGCGCAATACGATACGATCAAAACCATTGTGCGCGACCCTGATGCCATGGGCGGCACCTTTGCGGCGATGATCGAAGAGAACGAAATCCGCGCGGCTTTGAGCCATTATGAGCGGGGCCGCATTTCGGTGATTGCTGCGCAACAAGGTGCCTTTGAAAATACCGAAGCGGCTGTGAACGGGCTGTTCCCGATGGCATCAAAAGCCAAGCGATCTAAAATCCGCTCTTTCGCTCTGATCTTTGAAGAGCTGGGCGATATGCTGGTTTTTCCTGATCAGCTTAAAGAGCGCGATGGTTTGAAACTGGCCGCAGCGCTGCGCGAAGGCTATGAGAATAAATTGCGTGATGCGATGGCCATCACCACGCCTGCAACACCTGAGCAAGAACTGCTACAGCTTGAGACAGCACTGTCCGCATTGACCACAGTGCGCAAAGACCCAGCACGGGGCGGGCGGCCAAAGAAAGCCGCGGCAGCACCGCACAGCGCGCGCCAGTTGAAGTCTGGTGTTCGATTGGCCAGCAGCCAAGACGGGCAGGGCTGGATGATCCGGATCAACGGCGATCGTGTGGATCAAGAGTTGGTGGAGATTGCTATGGCCGAGCTGGAACGTCTTTTGGATGCGCCTTAGATGCCCATTAGATGTACAGAGCATAGAGACAAAAAGACCCTAACCGCTCGGTTAGGGTCTTAAATTTGTCTGTGGGCTGATGTGCCACTTAATGCGAGGCAAACTAATCCAAGGTCACAACTTGACCTGTGAGCGCACTTTTCTGTGCAGCCATGCCCATTGCAACGGCTTTCCAACCATCGTCCAAGCTGACATCGGGCAGAGCGCGTTCACCGCGGACCAAAGCCAAAAAGCCTTCGTGTTGATAAAAGGTCGATCCGTTGTGATCGCCAGCTTCCAAAAGCGCGGGATCAACGGGAATGTCACGCACCTCGGGGCCTTTGGGATCACGGGGGCTGACAATGAGTTGGGCAATGGGCGCGTCACCCAAATGCGCTGGCCAGAAACGACCAGGGCCAGGGACGAGGGCTTCGATTTTACCATTCGGCCCAACGGCGCTGATTTCTTCTTGGTAGCGCGCGCCTTCGGCAAACATGCACAGTTCCAACATGGCGCGCATGCCGTTTGCGAATTCGACAATCACATAGCCGTTGTCCAGAATGTCAGAGGTTTTGCCGTCGTAAACCTCGTCAAGATGGTTCACGTCTTGGCCTGCGCTGGCCATGATCCGCACAGGTTCGGATTTTGTCAGCAGGCGCATGAGGTCAAAGAAGTGACAGCATTTTTCAACAAATGTGCCGCCTGATTTTTCATTGAAGCGGTTCCAGTCGTCGACTTTTGGCAAGAACGGAAAGCGGTGTTCGCGGATGGTCAGCATTTTGATCCCGCCGGTCGCGTCATCAACCGCGGCGCGCAGGGCCGCAACAGGGGGCATATAGCGGTATTCCATCGCCACCCAGACAGGTGCTGGGTAGCTATCTTGGAACGCTTTAAGACGCGTGACATCGGCGGGGTCCGTGAACAAAGGTTTTTCCACAAGGACGGGCAGGGGGCGCGTGGCGGCGATCTGTTCCAGCTGCGCCATATGGCAAAAGTTTGGGCTGACGATGACGAGGCAATCCAATGTCTCTATCGCCAAAAGCGCCTCGATGCTGTCACAGAACTGGGCCTCTGGGGCAAAACTTGCGGCGATTTTGGCCATGTTCGGGTCTGGCTCAAAGATCGCGGTGACTTTTGTGTCGGGCAGCAAGGCGATGTTGCGCAGGTGTTCTTGTCCCATCATGCCACAGCCGATGATGCCGTAATGTGTGGTCGTCATAGTCTTTCCCTTTTTTTTCTGGCCGTTTGTCAGGCCTTACTTGAGGCGTTGCACATAAAGGGCTTGATCGGTGTCAAACCATGTGCGTGAAAATTCGACCGCCTCATTGGCCTCGGCCCAACTTAAGCGTTCAATATATCCGGTGAGTGTGCCGCTGGGTTTGGTGAAGTTTGCGGGGGCCCAATCGGGCACGGCGCCAATGCCCACGCGGTCTTCGGCGCGGGTGATCCAAAAGCCAAGCTGTTCTTGGTAAAAGTGGTACAGCGAATCAGAAATGGCCCCATCGGGGACTTGGCCTGCATCACCGTCGAGCCAAATTTCTTCGACGCCTATTATAGTCTCGTTCAAGAATCGCAGGCGACGGATTCGGGTGGCATGGGTGCTGGTGCCGAAGGGGGGCAGGGTGTGCGGTTTTTCCATGGCATCGACGCTGAGAATTTGCGCTGTCGGCAGACCGCCACCACTGAGAAGTTCAAGGCGGAACATGGCATAGATGCTGTTGCTGTCACCGCCATGGCGGATGTAATTGCCCGAGCCTTGGATGCGCTCAAGCAGGTTTTTTTCAACGAGAATATCAAGCGCTTTGCGCAGGGTGCCCACGGATGTTTTCAAGGATTTGGCCATTTTGCGCTCAGGCGGCAGGCGTTCGCCATCCATCAAACGGCCCGCGCTGATGTCGCGAATCAGCAGTTCAGAAATCTGAACATAGGCTGGCAAAACATTGGGGTTTCCACCGCTCGGTTTCATGGGTTTGATCCTCAGGGGCAACAGGGAAAAATAATTGATACACCATTGATCTACATCATTTCGAGTGCTAGGCAAGTGGAAAGTGAGACGCATTCTTGGGAGGAAAGCGATGACCGTCGTACCTATCACATCGCCAGATTTAGACGCCGCAGAAGTATCGTGGTTCGCAGCCCTGTGTTCAGATGACTATCAATTTTTGGGGGTGCCTGACGGTGATTTGCGGTCCAGCTGGGCGCATTGTTCGAACATTGTGAAAACGGCGGAAAAGCAAGGGTTTGGCAACATTTTGTGCCCCTCGTCTTATCAAGTTGGCCAAGATACTTTGTCGTTTGTGGCAGGCTGCGCGCCGATCACCACGGACATCAATTTGCTGGCCGCGGTGCGGTGCGGAGAGATGCAGCCGATCATGTTGGCGCGGACTTTGGCAACGCTGGATCACATGTTGGAAGGTCGTTTGACGGTCAATATTATCAGCTCTGATTTTCCCGGACAAAAGGAAGACAGCGCCTATAGATACCAGCGGTCCCGCGAAGTCGTTGAGATTTTGAAGCAGGCCTGGACGCAGCGCGAAATCAACTACGAAGGCGAGATTTACAACTTTAAGGGTCTCACCACTGATCCTGTCGTGCCGTACCAAACCGGCGGGCCGCTGTTGTACTTTGGCGGGTATTCCCCGATGGCGCTGGAGCTGTGTGGTCAGCATTGCGATGTGTATTTGATGTGGCCTGAAAAGCAAGACGAGCTGGCTGGTCGGATGCGCGCTGTGAATGCTGTCGCCGAGAAATATGATCGCACGCTGGATTACGGTCTGCGGGTGCATATGATCGTGCGCGACACTGAAAAAGAAGCGCAAGAATACGCGGAATATATCACATCGAAACTGGATGATGACTACGGTCGTATGATCCGCGAACGTGCACTGGACGCGGGGTCTTTGGGCGTGTCGCACCAAGCGGCGAACCGTGAGCTTGCAGATGAATACGGCTACATCGAGCCTAATCTTTGGACTGGCGTTGGCCGTGCAAGATCTGGTTGTGGCGCGGCTCTTGTCGGCTCTGCGGATCAAGTTTTGTCCAAGATCGAAGCCTATCAAAAAATGGGCATGCGCGCGTTTATTTTCTCTGGCTACCCGCACATTGATGAAGCCGAACATTTTGGCCGCCTTGTGCTGCCGCATCTTAAAACCTGTTCTATGCCGCAAGCTTATGGCCGCGTGCCGAGCAGTGCCCCCCAAACCCCCTTGGCCGCAGGAGTCCGCCGTTAATGGAACGCATTCGTTTTTCTGATACTCTAGATATGAGCCGCATCGTTTATGGCATGTGGCGCGTGGCTGATGACGCTGACACGTCGGTCAAACATGTGACCGACAAAATTGACGCCTGCCTTGCACAAGGTATCACAACCTTCGACCAAGCCGACATCTATGGCGACTACACGGCCGAGGCCGTTTTGGGCACCGCTCTGCGTGGTCAGTCAGCGCTGCGTGATCAAATGCAGATCGTAACCAAATGCGATATCGTGGCGCCTTGTGGCAAATACAGCGATGTGCCGGTCAAATATTACGATACCTCTGCGGCGCATCTTAACGCCTCTGTTGAAGCGTCTTTGACCAGCATGGCGATTGATCACATCGATCTTTTGCTGGTGCACCGCCCTGACCCTTTGATGGACCACCTTGAGACTGGCGCTACCCTTGATGCCCTTGTGACGTCCGGCAAAGTCGGCAACATCGGCGTGTCGAATTTCAAGCCTTGGGATTGGGAACTGCTGCAAGCTGGCATGAGCAACCGATTGGTCACAAACCAACTTGAAGTGTCGCTTTGTGCGCACGAGGGCTTGGTCAATGGCGACATCGCGTTTCACCAAAAGAACGCGCAGCCGATCATGGCATGGTCGCCTTTGGGTGGCGGTGCTTTGATGACCGCAGATGACGACATCGGCCGTATGCTGGATATCATTGCAAACGAGAACGGTGTTGATCGCTCTGCGGTTGCCGTGGCTTGGGTCTTGGCCCATCCTGCCAAAATCTTGCCCGTTATGGGCACGAACAACTTAACCCGTATTGCTGCGATTTCGGATGCATTCAAAGTCAAAATGGACCGCCAAACGTGGTATAAACTTTACACGGCAGCCTTGGGTCGTGAGATCGCATAATGGGACAGGGGAGCGTATTGATGCCAGAGTGTTTTAAACCGAACGCTGACAACACGCGCTTGCTGCGCGATGCTTTTGGACGCTTTGCAACTGGGGTGACGGTTATCACCGCCGCCTCAGAGGATGGTCCTGTGGGCATCACCGCCAATAGCTTTTCGTCACTGTCTTTGGACCCTGCGCTTGTATTGTGGTCGCCCGCAAAAGGATCGCGCCGGTTCAAATATTTTGAGGCCGCTCCCCAGTTCGCCATTCACATTTTAGCCGACGATCAAGCGCAGGTCTGCGAAGGCTTTGCACGCGATATGCATGCCTTTGACACTCTGGACATGACGATCAGCGCGCAAGGCGTGCCGCTGATCAACAATTGCTTGGCGCGTCTTGAATGCCGCCATGTGGCAACCCACCCGGGAGGCGATCATGTGATCGTGGTTGGACAAGTGACACATGCCGAAATCAATCAAGGCAACGCGCTTGGATTTTTCGCTGGCAAATACGGAGTGTTTCAAGCGGCTTAAAAACGCGAGGAGGCGGATTTAGGAACGTACGGCACATAAGAGAAAAGGCCTGACAAGGGCCGCCATGGGAGGAGAAGGTCTGTGGGAGGACTATTATTGGTACTTGCACCGCTTGGGGTCGTGAACCATCACGTTTTACGTGTGGCACGCGGCTTGGGTGCTGTTGCTGTGGGCTTGATGGTTTTGGCCATCTTGATACAGGTGTTTTATCGCTACATTTTGAACAACGCGTTGCCGTGGCCCGATGAGGCCGCGCGTTTTTGCATGTTGTGGATGGCGGGTTTGATGGCTCCGACTGCCTTTCGCCAAGGCGGCTTTGTCGCCATCGACATGTTGGTGGTGATGCTGCCGCGTACTGTCGGTGGGGTGATCAACCTGCTTCTTTTGCTTTTGTCACTCTTGGTCTTGGTGGTCGCGGTGAAAATCGGCTGGGGCGAAGTCACTGGTTTTGGCGGGCGTTTTGCGACTGCCGCTTTGTATATTCCAACCTCATTTGATTTCACCGAGTACCTGCGGGTGCCGCGCGCGTGGATGATGACCTCGCTTTTGGTGGGTGTCATTTTGCTGACCAGCGTCAACGTGGAATTGATTTTGCGCACATTGGTCACGCTTTTGGGCGGTGAAGACCGTTTGACGCCCATTGTTGCGGCTGATGCTGGGGGTGCTGAATAATGTTAGTCTGGTTTTTACCCGTATTTCTTGTCTTTTTGATGATCGGTCTGCCGGTCTTTTTCGGACTGTTGGCAGCACCTGGCATTTTGCTGTGGCTCAACGGCCAAGAGAAAGACATCACGCTTTTGTACCGCAATGTTTACAACGGCATGGACAGCTTTCCTTTGATGGCGATCCCGTTTTTCATGTTGGCGGGTGAGTTGATGAACAAGGGCGGCATCACGATGCGCCTTGTTGAATTTGCCCAAGCCTTAATGGGGCATTTGCGCGGGGGATTGGCGCATGTGAACGTGCTGTCGTCTATGTTGTTTGCGGGGCTGTCTGGCTCTGCTGTGGCGGATACATCTGCGCTTGGGTCGATGTTGATCCCCGCGATGGAAAAGCAAGGCTACACCCGTAAGTTTGCCGCGGCGATCACAGCGGCGTCTTCTGTCATCGGGCCGATTATTCCGCCCTCTGGCATCATGATTATCTATGCCTATGTGATGGGCGAAAGTGTGGCCGCGCTGTTCTTGGCGGGCATCGTGCCAGGGGCGATGATTGGCATCGGTTTGATGTTGATGGTGCGTTTTATGGCCAACAAATATGACTTTCCAGTTGCCAGCCGCAAATACACTTGGGGCGAGCGCGGGCAGGCGTCTTTGAAGGCGTTCTGGCCATTGCTGACACCTGTGATCATTTTGGGCGGTATTTTGGTTGGTATTTTCACGCCGACCGAGGCGGCAGCTGTCGCGGTGGCTTATGCTTTGTTCATCGGGTTCTTTGTGCTGCGCACTTTGACGGTGTCTGAAATTCCTGGCATTTTGATCCGCTCAGGCACGACATCAGCGGTTGTTTTGCTGCTGGTGGGGGCTGCTATGGCGTTCAAAACTGTGGTCAGTCTGAGCCACGCGCCCGAACAGATGGCGAGCTTTATTTTGTCGCTGTCCGACAATCCGCTGGTGCTGTTGTTCTTGATCAATCTGCTGTTGTTCGCTGTGGGTATGTTCTTGGACGCGGGTCCTGCGATCATCATTTTGGGGCCTATTTTGGGGCCTATCTTTATCAATCTTGGTGTTGACCCGATCCACTTTGCGATCATCATGTCGGTCAACCTAACCGTTGGTTTGGCGACGCCGCCGATGGGGTTGATTTTGTTCGTGGCCTCCGCCGTGTCGGGCGAGAGGGTCGAAGCTATTTCCAAAGCGATCTTGCCATTCTTGGCCGTGGAAGTTGTCGTTATTTTTCTAATCACGTACGTACCGGCGATTTCGATGACCATTCCAAGGCTCACCGGATTTGCCAACTAAAATAGAGTATAAGGGAGGAACCAACATGCTCAAACATACGCTTAAAACACTCGCGCTGTCCGCGCTTTTGGCAGGGACTGCATTGTCAGCCACTGCGGCAGATTTCAAACTGCGTGCAACGGCGAACTCGAATGAAAACGACGAAGACTATGACGGTCTTGTGGTGTTCAAAAACTACGTCGAAGCGGCGTCCAACGGCGCGATCGAAGTCGAATTGTTCATCGGCACGCAGCTGTGTTCAAACGGCGCGGAATGTTTGCAAGGCGTGGCGGATGGCAGCGTTGATATCTACATTTCGACCTCAGGCGGCGCGTCCGGCATTTTCCCATATGTGCAAGTGCTTGACCTGCCATATTTGATGGCTGACGACCGCATCGCGGAACACGTTTTGTCTGGCGATTTTGTGCGCACAATGCGCGACATGGCTTTGGCTGATTCAGGCGACACAGTGCGTTTGATGACCATTGGCAACACCGGTGGCTGGCGCAACTTTGCCAACACAAAACGTCGTGTTGCTGAGCCTGCCGACATGGAAGGTCTGAAAATCCGCACTGTTGTCGCCGATCTGCCGCAAGAGCTGGTCAAAGCTATGGGTGCATCCCCAACGCCGATCCCGTGGCCCGAGCTGTTCACATCGTTCCAAACGGGCGTTGTTGAAGGCTCCAAAAACGGCATCACCGACATCATGGGCATGAAATTTCCAGACGCTGGCTTGCAATACGTGACCTTGGATGGCCACGCTTACATGGGCGCTTTGTGGTGGATGTCTAATGATACATTCATGTCTATGCCCGAAGACATGCGCCGCGTTGTGGTCGATGGCTTCTATGCCTTGCAGCAAGCGACATTTGCCTCACCAAAGCGCAAATCTATCGCAGCTTATGAAGAATTCGTAGCCGGCGGCGGCGATCTTTACGTGCCAACACCTGCGCAAAAAGCGGACTTCAAAGCGGCGGCAGCCCCTGTTTACGACTGGTTCAAAGCCAATGTTGCAAACGGCGAAGCAGTCTTTGAAGCGTTAAATGTTGCGGTTGCACAAGCCGAAGCTGACGTGAACGCAGCCCGTGATGCAGACCTGAACTAAAACGATGCGGGGCGTGCGTGTTCAGCATGCGCGCGCCCTCATCCGATCATCTGCGTTCGCTTATCTGAACGGGTACATCCAAACCTTGTACTCATTGACCAAAATATGCGCTTGATAGATCTGCTCTTGCATCATTTTTTCACAACTTCTTCCAGCGATATCGCCGCATCAGGATCCCCGCCGATGGCAGACAATGTGTACCACATATAGGCCCGCACCAGATCAATGCCGGTGACGCCGCGCCCGACTTCGTAATACCAACCTATCCCAGATTGAGCCCCCGGATGCCCCTTCAAAGACGCCCGCAAATACCATTCAAACGCTCGGGTGTCGTCTTTTGGGACGCCAAGCCCCTTGCGCTGCGCGACACAGATGTCGCAGCACTTGTTGATTTTATCAATGCCCTGACTGGCACCACCATAGACAGGCCGCCTTTTGGTGAGCCGTTTGCGGTGGCCAGTGGCCTTCAACTAGACTAGGACTTTTTTCATGATGAATTGGAAACAGACTGCCGAGCGGATTTTTCCTGGGCTTGTGATCGCGGGTCTTGTGGCTGTGACCGCGCAGTTTTTGTCGGAACATTACGGCGCGCCCGCGATGTTGATGGCCATTTTGCTGGGCATTTCTTTGCAGTTTTTATCCGAAGAAGCGCGCACCGAACCGGGCGTTGCTTTTGCCGCCAAAGGCCTGTTGCGTTTTGGCGTGGCGCTTTTGGGCGCGCGGATCAGCGTCGAGATGTTGCAAGCTTTGGGGCCTGCTTTGGTGGGGCTGACTGTTGTGGCGGTGATTTTGACGATTTTGTTTTCACTGCTGATTGGGCGGTTTTTCGGCCGCGATACAATGTTTGCTTTTCTGACCGGTGGCTCTGTCGCCATTTGTGGGGCGTCTGCGGCGATGGCCATCGCGTCTATCTTGCCCAAAGGCGAGACCCGCGAACGTGATCTGGTGTTCACTGTGGTCAGCGTGACTGTTCTGTCGACCATCGCCATGATTTTCTATCCGATTTTGGCAGATAAACTTGGACTGGATTTGCGCCAATCTGGCGTCTTTTTAGGGGGCACGATTCACGATGTCGCCCAAGTGGTCGGCGCGGGCTATTCGATTTCGGAAGAAACAGGCGATTTGGCCACGGTGGTCAAATTGATCCGCGTCACCATGCTGGCGCCTGTGGTGTTGATCGCGTCGATGTTCTTGCGCAAATACGCCGAACCTGGCGAAGCGCGTCCGCCGTTGTTGCCCGGATTTGTCGTGGCGTTCTTGATTGTCGCAGCGCTGAATTCGTTTCATTTGTTGCCCGAGGTCCTGCGCGATTTGGCCTCTGTCGTGTCTCGCTGGGCGCTTTTGACGGCCATCGCCGCTGTGGGGATGAAGACGTCAATTCCGCGTATTTTGCAGGTGGGCGGGCCCGCGATCGGGCTTTTGGTTGTGCAAAGCCTGTTCCTAGCGGGGTTTGTCTTGGTCGGAGCCTTGATGCTTGGGTAGCGTCAAGGGTTCGGTTTTGGATGGGTGCGGCGGCCCCAAAGGGCCGCGCAGGGTTCTTATTTTTGGGTCATCCCCTCAAAGCGGCCTCGATCGCGCGACAGTGCTGTAGCAAGTCCACATCCAATGACGTGGCCATGGAAAACAACACCCCAATCGGTGCGCCGTTTTGCGCGTGACCCGCGGGGATGCTGACGCCGGGCATGCCCAGATAATTGCCCAACATGGTGTTGCGCAAAGCCATCAGGTTCGTGCGCGCAAAGTGATCTGTGTCGGCGTCCAATTCGGCAATTTCGGGCGCGGTGATCGCAACACTTGGGAAGACCAAAATATCGTGACCAAGGGTGTCGGTGACGGCTGTTTCCAGACGGGCACGTTCCCATTGTAGTTGGATATAGTCTTGCGCGGAAAACTGTGTCGCGGTTTTCATCCGCTCAAACACACGCTGGTCCATCTTTGCGGCATCCGTGCTGGTCAGCAGATCTTTGTGCACCGTCGCGGCCTCGGCCACGGTCAATGTGCCGTGTTTGGCGAATAGATCTGTCACCTCGGTGAAGATCGGAAAGGCGCGGTGGGTGATGGTATAGCCTGCTTTTGCGAGCTTTTCTAACGTGGCTTCGAAACAGGCGGCGACGTCCGCGTCCAAGTCTTTCAAGACCACATCTGTTGGCACAATCAGGTTGGGTTTCGTAGGCGAAGTTTCAGGTGTTGGTTGCGGAGTCTTGCCGCGCAAAATCGCATCGAAGGTGATGAGGTCCTCTAAGCAATGCGCAAAACTGCCGACGGAATCCAAGCTGGCTGACAATGGAAAAATACCGGTTTTGTCATAATGGGACAGGCTGGATTTGAACCCCGTGATGCCGCAAAAAGACGCGGGCACACGCACGGAACCGGCGGTATCTGTGCCGATCGCCAGCGGCACCAAAGATGCCGAAACCGCCACGGCAGAGCCAGCGGAAGACCCACCAGGGGCCAAAGGCGTATTCGTAGAATGCGGGTTCACTGGCGTGCCGAAATGTGGGTTCAACCCAAGGCCAGAGTAGGCGAATTCCGACAGATTGGTTTTGCCGATGCAGATCAGACCCGCTTTGGTGCAATTGTCATAGATGACAGCGCCTTTCGCGGGGGCGCTTGCATGCTCATAAACCGCGCTGGCGGCTGTTGTTGGCGTGTCTGGGATGTCGACCAAATCTTTCCACGCCACGGGAATTCCGTCCCAAATGCTAAGCGGTTGCCCAGCTTTGCGGCGCGCGTAACTGTCTTTGGCGGCTTGCAACGCGGTGTCTTTGGTCAAGGTGATGAAGATCGCGTCATCACCATGGGCTTTGATCGCGGCAAAACAGGCTTCAACCAGCGCTTGGGACGTGAGCGTGCCAGAAGCAAGACGCGCGGCCAATGTGGTGGCGCTGACAGATGTAAGTTCGGTGTTCAATTTAGGCTCCGTGGGGTCTAGTGATCACACAAACAAGGTGATGACTTTAGGGAAAAGGATCAGCAAAACAAGCACCACCAAATAGGCGCCTATATAAGGCAGCGCGCTTTTAGATATGTCTTCCATGCGCGATCCCGATAGGCGCGCGGCGATGAACAGGTTCAACCCAACAGGCGGGGTGAAATTGCCAACAGCCAAAGCGATGACAGTGAAGACGCCGAAATAAACCGGGTCGATACCCACTGCCAAAATCAAAGTGCCCAAGGTTGGCACCAACAGCACAAGTGCTGCGACATTGTCCAAAAACGTACCCGCAAGCAAGAGCAATACAAGGATCATCACCATGATCAAGGTGGGGTTCGAGCTGAATTCCAAAATCGATGCGGCTAAGGCCTGCGGCACCTGTTCGGCGGTGATTATAAAGGAAAAGGCGTTTGCTGTGCCCATCAGATACATGACAATCGCCGAACTGATGGCGGTGTCGATAAAAATAGGCCCAAGCGATTTGATGGTGATCGACCGGTAAATAAACATCCCCACGATCAAGCCGTAAAGGCAGGCGACAGCGGCAGATTCAGTGGGGGTAAAGATACCGCCATAAATTCCACCCAGAATGATCAAAGGCATGACCAAAGCCAAACTGCTTTCCGCGATCACTTTGCGGGGGCTCATATCGGCGCTGACAGGTTCGCCCGTCAGCCCAAGACGCTTCGCCATAATGTAATTCACCACACCCAAAGCGCAGGCAATCACGATCCCAGGCAAAATGCCCGCGATGAACAGATCACCGATCGAAACGTCCGCGATGGTGCCGTAAATGACCATTGTAAGGCTGGGTGGAATGATCAAACCCAGCGCGCCGGATGAGGCCACAACCGCGCCGGCAAAAGCAGGCGCATAGCCGCGCTTGACCATCGATGGGATCAAGATGGACCCAATAGCCGACGTGGTCGCAGGGGCCGAGCCAGAGATCGCGCCGAAAAAGGCGGATGCCCCCGTGGACATCTGCGCCAGGCCACCCGGATAGCGACCCAAAGCAAGGCCGGAAAGCTTGACCAGCCGTTCAGATATTTGCGCCGCCGCCATGATATTGCCCGCGAGCAAAAACAAAGGGATCGCCAGAAAGGGAAAAGAATTGAGACCATTGAACAGCTTTTGCGGCACGATGATCAACGGGATGGAGCTGCCAAAATACAAGGCCGCGACCGATGCGATGCCAAGGGAAAAGGCGACAGGCACGCCCATCACTAACAGGGAAAAGAGGGCCAGAAACAGGATCTCAGTCATGGCGTTTGTCCTTAAAAAACGGGCTCAGTTTTTGCTCTATCAAAAACACCAGCGCGAGGATCGAGCCCACGGGAATCGCCATTGTGATGTAGCCGACCGGAATTTTTGCGGCGGGGGATGACTGGCGCATGGCGCGCATGGCCAAGTCGTAGCCCTCATGCGCGATCAAGCACAAAAAGCCCGCCAGTGAGATGAAAATCAACACATCTGCCACGCCCTCAAAGGGTTTGGGCGAATTTTTTTTCAAGATGTCCATCGCGATATGGCTGTTGGAGCGAAAGGCGACGGCTGCCCCTAAAAACACCGACCAAATCATCGCGTAGATTGACAATTCGCTGGCGGCAGCAAGCGAAAAGTTAAACAAAAACCGGCTGGCGACCTGCGCGGTGACCAAGGCAAAGACCGCGAACAGGCACAGGCCTGCAACAAATCTGACAAACATGTCCAAGAGATCAAAAAATTTCATAAGCAACCTTCATGTATTGGCGCGCGACGCATCGGCCCCGCGCGCCAAGTTGGATTAATCGGCCAGAGTGGCTTGGATTTCTTCGATGATATCCGCGTCTAGTGTTTTCTTGAACATTTCAATCACAGGGGCCGTTGCGGCCTGAAACGGCGCTGGGTCAACTTCGTTGATCTGATTGCCCAAAGCGGCCAATTCAGCCCATTGTGCGTCTTCCAAGTCATTGACCATTTTCAAGTGCACGGCAGCCATTTCGGTGGCTGTGTCCAAGATGATCTTTTGGTGCTCTTCAGACAAGGACGCGAGCAGGGCTTCGTTCATGATCAAGGGCGAGCCAAGATAGATATGCGCGGTTTTAGAGGTATAGGCCTGAACTTCGTAGAATTTTTGCGTCAAGATATGCGCAGGCGGGTTTTCTTGTGCGTCAGCCGTGCCAAGTTGCAAAGCGGAATAAAGCTCGCCGAAGGAAATCACCACTGGGTTGGCGCCCATGGCTTTGAAGGTTTCAACGAAAACTTCGCCTTCTGGCACGCGGATTTTAACGCCTTCAAGCTGTGACGGATCGGTGATGGGTTGCACGTTGTTGGTGATGTTGCGCAAGCCGCCCATCCACCAACCGATCACAGTCGCACCAGTGCCGGCCATTTTCGCTTCAAGTTTGTCACCCACAGGGCCTTCAAGAACTTCGTGCACATCGTCGAGTGACGAGAACATGAACGGCAGGTTCAAGATGCCCATGTCTGGCACCCAGTTCGACAAAACAGTGTCTGAGACGAGGAAGATATCTTGCGTGCCCAGCATGGTGCCTTCGACGGCTTCCAATTGCTTGCCCAGTTGATCGGCGGGGTAGACATCGATTTGGATTTCGCCGTTTGAGCGCTCTTTGACTGTTTCTGCGAAAAGCTCAGAGATGGTTTGGTAATGGTGCGTTGGTGCGCCGGTGTGGCCCAAACGCAATGTGACCTCTTGCGCGTTGGCGGCGCTCGTGAGCAGAACTGAGGCCGCGAGGATTGAGGCGGTTGAGAACAATTTCATGGAATTTTCCTTTGTTGGACAGGATGATAAAGCGCGGTGTTCTTCTTTTTTGGGTCGTGTGGGTCGGTTCAGAAGATTCACAAATTCAAACAAACGCGGGCTAGGGGCTGCAGATCCACAAGCGGCTCGTTCGTTGCACCAACTATGGCATTGCAAATTTTGGAGAAGGTAGCATTAACTTGCGACGTGGGCGTTGCCATATTGGCAACAGGGGCGTACAGGAATCGAGTGGTTTTTGTGCATAAAAATAGGGCAATGCTATGAATTTGAACGGTTTGAGATATTTTATGGAGGTTGCCAAGTGTAAGTCGATTCGACGCGCCTCTGATCGGCAACATGTTGCCGCCTCTGCCATCAGCCGCCAAATTTCTGCGTTGGAACATGAACTGGATTGTGTGCTGCTGGATCGCCGGTCTGACGGGGTAAGCCTGACAGAAGCGGGCGAGCGGCTTTGGGTGCATGGGTTGAAGATTGAGGCGCAGCTGCAATTGGTTCATTCTGATATCGATGATTTGCGCGCCCTGCATCGTGGCGTGATCCGCATCACCACGGTCGAGGGGATCACCGAAAATTTCCTGCCCGACATCTTAACCGAGTTCAATGAAGCCTATCCTGATGTGACCTTTGAAATCACCGTCGCCAGTTTGGATGAGACGGTGAATGCCTTGGATCGCTACGAGGCGGATATCGGGTTTGTCTATGATTTCTCAAACCACCACGCGATTGAAACCACGGCCCATTGCCACCAGCCTTTGATGGCTTTTGTGCCGCCCGCTCACCCCTTAAGCGACGGACGTGCGGTGGGGTTGGCCGAGATTTTGACGTATCGGCATGTTTTGCCAGATGACAGTTTTGGCATTTCGCAGCTGGTCAAACGGGTGGCGAAAAAGGAAAAGGCCGAGGTCTCGCCCTGTGCGCGCAGCAATCTTTTGAACTTTTTGCGCAACTACGCCCTGCGCACGCAAGCGGTGATGTTTGTGCCGCTGCAAGGGGTGTATAGCGAAGTGGTCAACGGGACGTTCGCGCCGGTCAATCTGCAATGCGCGGCCTTTGCGCACCGTCGTTTGTCTATCGCGCGCAGGCGTCAACGTGTTTTGTCCCCGGCAACTGAGCTGTTTTCAAAGTTCGCCGAGGACCGGTTTGCACATTGGGAAGCGCTGGACGCCAAAGCGCTTGAGGGGGCCCAACAAAGATGCTGGGCACCGTCGTCATTATGACTTCAAAAGAACCGTCATTTCGGCCTCAACAGGGGCATCCAAGCCAAGCTCGTTTTGGAACAAGGCGGCGCGCGCGTGTTTGCCACGTTCTGGGCCGAGCAGCTCAAGGTACAGATCCGAGGCGCCGTTCATCACAAGATGCGCTTCGGTAAAGCCTGGCGCGGAATTGACATAGCCAACCATTTTCACGATGCGCTCGATACGGTCCAAATCGCCGATGACCAGCTTCATCAAAGCCAAGTGGTTGAGCGCCATCAGTTTGGCAGACTCGTAGCCTTGGGCAATCGTCAGCTCGCCGCCAAGCTTGCCTTTGATCGGCATGATGTCTTTGTCGTTTTCATCGCGGATCGTGCCCAAAGTGCCCGACACGTAAAGCATATTTCCAACCTGAACTGCAGGCAGGTAGTTTCCGATTGGACGCGGGGCAGGTGGCAGTTTCAGCCCGAGTGCTTCCAGTTTTTGCTCAACAACGCCTTTGGTCTCAGTCATGATCAATCCTCTCGATGGGTACAGGTCCATCATTAGGTTTTGGGATTGGGCACGGGAAGAACGTATCAGGTAGGGGAGCTTTGCCGAAACGGCAACAAACCCTTCGCTTTGTGTTGCTCATTAAGGGTGGCGATACAATTGCGGCCAGTGACATTAAACCACTGGCCGCAAAAAATCATGTGTGGATGCGTTCTAAGCTGTGACTTCGGCTTCCAAGCGCGCCGCAGCCGCACCAGGGGCAGACCCCCAAACCGCGATCCAGCGATAAAAAATTGGGGTCAAGAACAGCGTAAACACTGTGGCAAAGCCCAAGCCGCCGACAATAACCCAGCCCACGGCGATCCGTGCCTCGGCGCCAGCACCAGAGGTAAAGATCAAAGGCAAGCCACCAAAGATCGTCGAGATCATCGTCATCATCACCGGACGAATACGCAACCGCACAGCGTTACGGATGGCCGCGTCAATGTCTTGACCTTTTTCACGCAACTGATTGGCAAACTCGACAATCAAAATCCCGTTTTTCGCCATGACGCCGATCAAAATGACCAATCCGATCTGACTGTAATAGTTCAGCGATCCACCCGTCAGCGAGATCGCCAAAAGGGCAGCGGCCAGACCAAATGGCACCGTCATCATGATCACCACAGCGCTGGCAAAGCTTTCGAACTGCGCCGCAAGCACCAGCAGCACCACAATCATCGCAACGCCAAAAACGGTGTAAAGCGCATCTGCACCATCGGTCAGCGTTGCGGCCTCGCCGGTAAAGATCAGACCCATGCCATCTGGCAAAGTCTCGGCCGCCAGAGCTTGCGCGTGAGCCATGGCGGTAGACAGGGTCGCGCCCTCGGCAAGGTTGGCTTGCAAAGCGACGGTCAAAGCACCGCCTTTGCGTTCGATCTGTGCTGACGACACAACCATTTCAAGCGAGGC
Organism: Pacificibacter sp. AS14; assembly: GCF_038899935.1. Taxonomy (NCBI): domain Bacteria; kingdom Pseudomonadati; phylum Pseudomonadota; class Alphaproteobacteria; order Rhodobacterales; family Roseobacteraceae; genus Pacificibacter; species Pacificibacter sp. AS14. The sequence goes on along the minus strand of NZ_JBBMQI010000019.1, from coordinate 47,599 downwards.
CAGCGCAGAGAGGGGCACATAGCCGCCATCATCCAAACGCACGGACAAGGACGCGATGTCTGACGGGTCATCGATGGGCGGACCGCCTGGTACAACGTTGACGTCAACTTCTGTGTCATTTTCAAATACGCTGACGGCGACATTGCCTTGCACCATGGCGCTGATCAGGGCTGTCATTTCAGAACTGGTCAGCCCCATGTCGCTGGCCGCGGCATCATCAACGTTCACTTGCAATTGCGCGTCAACGCTGTCGCTTGACAGTTGTGGGTTCACGAAAGTCTCATCTTGCGCCATGGCCGCGATCAAGGTCTCAGCTGCGGCGGTCATGTCGTCAAGGTTCGTGCCTGTGACAGCCAATCCCAGTCCACTGCCCCCGCCACGAATGTTCAGACTGTTGGTCGATCTGGCACTCACACGCACGCCCGGAATTGCCGACAGTTGGCCGTTGATTTTGGTCATCAGCTCGGCTTGGGAAAAATCGCGATCATTCCAATCGGGTAGGCGCACAATAATAAAGGCACTTGTCCCACCCCCAACGCCGACGATGCTTTGCACTGTCTCGATTTCGCCGGTTTCTTGGTAGGGCTCAAGGATGTCTTCAACCATCACCACCTGACTGTCGAGGTAAGACACGGTTGTGTCCGACGCACCGCGCGCTTGGATCAAAAAGAAACCACGGTCTTCGGTCGGCGTCACGGTTGATGGCAAGGTTGTGGCAGCGCCGATAGAGATGATCACAAAGGCGCCCGCTACAGCGATCACAAAGACAGGCGTTTTGATCGCCAAGTCCATGATTTTGTCAAAATATTTGGCCAGTGCGCTTTGTTTTTCAACCTCAGGCGCGCGCTCTGCGTCGCGTTTTCCGGGGTCCAAAAGGGCTGCCAAAACAGGGGTCAATGTCAGCGCCGTGAAAGACGATAGCGTCACAGCAAAGGCCAGAACAAAGCCGAATTCCGCGAACACGCCACCGGCCTGACCGGGCAAGAATGAGATTGGAATAAACACCGCCGCTAAGGTCGCGGTGGTCGAGATAACGGCGAAGAACACCTCATTGGTGCCCGCTGCGGCCGCCGCGAAAGCGCCCATGCCTTCTTTGCGTTTGCGCACGATGTTTTCGATCACAACAATCGCGTCATCCACAACCATGCCCGTGGCCAAAACAAGCGCGAGCAAGCTAATGGTGTTGACCGAAAATCCGGTGATCCAGATCGCGGCCAATGTGCCGATCAGCGCCACTGGGATTGTCACCGCAGGGATAAATGTGGCGCGAGGAGAGCGCAGGAACACAAAGATCACCGCGACCACAATGGCCGTGGCCAGCATGATCGATTTCACAACTTCTGAGATAGAGCCTTCGATAAAGATACCATCGTCTGAGCCGATAATCAGCTCAACACCTTCAGGCAGTTGCGCTTGAAGTTCATTCACGGCGATGGTCACGGCGCGCGAAATATCAAGCGTGTTGCCGATGGATTGGCGCGTGATGTCCATGCCAACTGCCGTCTGACCGTTGACGCGGGCAAAGACAGAGCTTTCTTCGGGGACAAGCTGTACCAATGCGACATCTGCAACCGTAGTGGTGCTGTTGATCTGCACCGCGGCGATGGTTTGAACCGTGACATTCTTGCTGGCGACACTCAACGAAAGGGTCTGATTTTCAGCCTCTATTGAGCCCAAAGGCGTGTCATCGCGTAGGTTTTCCAAAGCCGTGCTGACATCTAAAATTGTCAAACCTCGGCTCAGCAAAGATGTCAGATTGACTGTGACCCGAAACTCGTTCGACCGATTGCCGCGCACGGTGACTTCGGCGATCCCGTCAATCGTTGAAAGCCGCTCGTAGATAGGCCCTTCGGCCAATTGGGTAAGCTCGTCAAATGAAGCATCCCCCAGCAAAGCCAGACGGATAATCGCATCAGAGTTGGTGTCGCTTTTGCTGACCTCGGGATCATCCACATCATCGGGCAATTGGCGCAAGGTGTCGGATACGATTTCACGGGCTTCATTCGCGGCGACATCAACATCCGTGCCGTCGGACAGATCGATGGTGATCCGGCTTGATCCAGTGCTTGAGGTCGACTCGATGTAAGACAGCCCTTCCAAAGCGCTTAAAGCGTCCTCAAGCACTTGGGTGATTTCTGAATCCACCGTCGCAGGGACCGCGCCCTCATAGGTGGTGCGCACAGACAGAACAGGGCTGTCGACATCTGGCATTTCTCGCACATCGACACTTGATAAAGCCGTTAAGCCCGCGATAATGACCAAAAGGTTCAAGACGATGCCAAAGATCGGTCGGGCGACAAAGGTATCGGCGAACCCCGCCTTATGCAGTTTTTTCTCTAAGCTCATGGCTTGCCCTTTGCATCAGCGGCTGAGGTTACAGCGGCGCCCGCGCGCAGTTTGGCGGCACCTTCGACGATAATCTCACTGCCCAATGGCACATCTGTTTCAATCCAAACCTGATCGCCTTCGCGGTAACGGATGGCAACCGAATGGCGCGCGGCGTGGCCTTCATCCGAGACCCAAATACCAGCGCCTGTGCGATCCCATGTCAGAGCGGTTGAGGGCACAACCGGCAGGGGTTCTGTCTCGTCAACCATGCGCACGTTGAACGTCATGCCAGACAAAAGCAGACCTTGCGTGTTGTCAATTTCGGCGCGGCCTGTTGCACTGCGCGTCACGGCGTCCAGCTGGGTGTCGAAGCCAGTGATAGCGCCATCGAAAATGCGTCCTGCGTAGGTCGGCGTACCAATCATCACAGGCTTGCCGATTTCCAGCAGGCCGACAGAGCGTTCAGGCACTTCGAATTCCGCCAAAATGGTGCTGGAATCGTCAATGCTGACGATGGCAGTATTTGTCGAAATATAGTCGCCGACTTGAATATCGCTCAAACCCAATTGACCCGTGATAGGGGCGCGAATGACACGATCTTCCAAGGCGATTTGGGCCAATCCGACATTGGCTTCGGCCAGACGCAAAGCAATGTCAGCTTCGGTCAGTGAGACATTCGTCACCGTCAGATTGCCGCTGGCCTTCAAGGTCTCATAGCGGTCTACGGTTGTTTGCGCTTGATCACGTTCTGCCACGGCGATTTCCAAGGCAAGCTGTTGCGTGCGGTCATCCAGTCTCACAAGAACATCACCGGCTTCGACGCTCCCGTTTGCGGCCATCTTTACCTCGGCCACAGTGCCAGATTCGCTGGCGACGACATCGACACTGTGCAGCGCGGTCGCTGTGCCAATGGTGCGCAAGACAAGTGCGTAGTTTTGCTCTGCCAGCGGTGACAAAACCACTGTCGTTGCACTGTTGCGCCGTCCGCCGCCACCTGGACCACCACCACGCGCAGGTGTTGCAGCGCCTGCATCACTGGATTCATCGGGCTTGACCAACGCAGCAACCGCAGGCGGCAGGCCAAAAGTATAAACATAAGCCACAGACAGGACCGCGACGGATGCAACAACGACAAACAATTTCTTCAAACGAATGTTCCTCTAACTGATTGTGACCGTATATATTTTTAGGCCTTTAGACATAGTTACGTGACACTCTGAATTTTCCGTTGCAAAAAAGATATTTAATGTTGCTCACATTGGCGTGAAGATCGTTTTTGAGGCAGTTAGCGCGACCTTCACGCTATCATATCGACTTGCGCACTGCAGTTACGTGACCGTGAAACAGCCGATCATGCAGGTGCTCAAAAGCTGGCTTTCATCTTAAAATTCGTCACGACAAGCCCATTAAACCCAACCTGACATCAAAAAGTAAAGCGGCATGCCGAGTGTGAGATTGAAGGGGAAGGTGACACCAAGAGCGAGGGACAGGTAGATGCCGGGCTTTGCCTCAGGCAAGGCCAAGCGCATCGCAGCGGGCACAGCGATATAAGACGCGGAGGCGCTTAAGACCATCATCAAGAATGCGCCACCTGAAGACAGACCGATCAGGGCGGCCATACCCAAGCCAAAGAAGCTGCCAATGACCGGCATAATGCAGCCAAAAACCAGCAACCCAGCAGTGATATCTTTGCGATTTTCCATCAAGCTGCGCCCCGCAGACAGACCCATATCGAGCAAGAAGAGCGCTAGAACTCCGGTGAACGGCACAACGATAAAGGGATGAAGGTCCTCAAGACCTGCTTCGCCGGTCAATCCGCCGATCACGAAAGAGCCAACCAGAAGCACGATAGAGCCATTGCCAAGTATATGGCGAATAAGTGCAGAGTCGATCGCCGCAGCCCCACCGCTGCGTGCGGCAATCCAAAGCGCGGATATGATGGCTGGCACTTCCATGACGGCGGCCACGGCCACAAGATAGCCTTCGGACGAGATGCCGCGCGCTTCAAGCAGACTGACAGCCGTGACAAAGGTGACAATCGAAATCGACCCATAATGACCCGCGACGGCGGCGGCATTCATCGCATCAAGTTTCGTTAGGTTGCGCAAGAGCACATAGGCCACAAAGGGCAATATGAAAGATAAGACCATGCCAGCGCCAAGCGAGGCGACCAGCTGCGCGTCGATGCCGCTTTTGGCCACAGCGGCCCCACCTTTGAATCCGATGGCCAAGAGCAGATAAATCGACATGATTTTCGCCGCACCCACTGGGATCGAAAGGTCACTGCGGGCAAAAGCGGCAATCAGACCAAGTATAAAAAACAAGATGGTAGGCGCGAGCAGGTTGCTCGCCAAAGAGGCGATTGAGAGTTCCATGTCTGGTCCTTTTGGTTGGTGGCGGCCCCGCGCAATTGCGCGAGGGAGGGAGACGTGGCTGCGATATCGCTTGAAATAAGAATACTCTCAAATATATATAAACTGTATTTTATATAGTCTGGAGCTATGATGCGCCCAACCCTTCGCCAGCTCGAATATATTGTCGCCATCGCCGAAACCGGACAGGTCGGACTGGCTGCGGCAAAGTTGAATGTCAGCCAGCCAAGTCTGTCAGCGCAATTGGCTGAGGTCGAACAAGACCTTGGGGCAACTTTATTTCAACGCGGGCGCTCTGGTTCCAAGATCACGCCCGTAGGCGAAGATGTTGTGCGGCGCGCGCGCCAAATTTTGCATGAATTGGAAGATCTGCGCGCAGCTGCCCAAGGTGGCGGGATTTTTCAAGGGCGGTTACGTTTGGGGGTTTTGCCATCGGTGGGGCCCTATTTACTGCCCGGCGTGGTGCAGCGATTGCACAAAGAACATCCCAGTTTTCGCCTGATCGTGCGCGAAGAAAACACCCGCGATCTTGACGAAGGGCTGCGCAGTGGGCGGCTTGATATGGTCATTTCTACGCCTGAAGATCATCCCGGAGCGCGTCAGGACCATCTGTTTACTGAGAAACTTTGGGCGGCTGTGGCCCATGATCATCCGCTGTCGCGGGGCGCTAAATCTTTACAATTGGCGGATTTAAAAGGGCAAACCTTGCTGACGCTGGGCACACGGCACCGGTTGTCGCATATCGTTGCTGGTCTGGCCGCAAGTGGCGGTGGGCGTGTGTCGGACGAATATGAGGGCACCAGTTTGGACGCCATTCGTCTTATGGCGGCTGCAGGGGCAGGGATCGCGATTTTACCCAGTATTTATGCCGCGATTGAGGCGCGCCGTGGCACGGATGTGCGTCTGTTTGCGATAAACGACCCCTCTGCCAGCCGGGATATTGCGTTGATTCAGCCGCAATTGCCGCAGCCGCGTTCGGGCAGTGACGTTCTTGTGGATATTCTTGGCAGCGAAGCGCAGAAGATCTTGAAGCACACGCCCGCCTTTTAAAGCCTAAGATAGATGGTGTATCTGTGCGGCCAAACGGCGAGAGGCCTCTGTCACCTCGTCGCCAAGAGCACCGTTATCGACCGCCCACCACAAAACCATGCCACCAACGTTTAAAGCCGCTAGGACAAGGGCGGTGGTTCGTCGATCTTCGGTGTCTCAGATGGGTTGTTTTCATAAAGCCAGATCATCGCCTTCAGCAGCGCTTCATAGCTTTTTCAGGCTTGCAAAGAGATCGGATAAAGTGCTGTTCAACGCGGCCAGTTCTGCGTCTGACAGTTTCGCAAATGTGCTCTCGAAAATGGCCTGCGCTTCGGCAAAAGCCTTTTTACGCAGCTTCTCACCTTTGTCCGTCAGGCAGACTTCTGTCACGCGTCCATCCGTGGGGCGCACGCGGGTCGACACCAGACCGTCACTCATCATGCGTTGTACAACCTTGGTGGTGGTGTTGAGCTTTTGCGCCGAAAAATCTGCAATTTCGGACACGGACAGATATTGATCCTCGTACAGACTCATCATCGCGCGCCAACGAGGCAAATCAACGCCGTATGATTTGATGCGGCGTTCCAAAGCATTGGCATAGGCCGCGTTGATTTGACTGACCCAAAAGAAAGGCCAATTTTCTTTAAATTTATCGGGGTTATCCTGGTGTACGGTCACAACTGTTTCTCTTCGCGTCAGGTTTGTTCCCTTAGTCTAGTGAGCTTTACCGTGAAATAGAATGTAAAAGTGATACGAACTGACCGAAGCTTTGGGCGTCGCATGCAAAACAGGGCTGCACAGCGGCAGCCCTGTAAAACCTCAAGAAAAACTGCGCCCGAACTCAGGCGAACTCAGGTCGATCGCGTTTCATTTTGCGCACCATGGCATCATAAAGCAAAGTCGCGAAAGAGGCGTTGTCTTTCAGGCGCTGCGCATCTGCGGCGCAGCGTTGTTTGACCTCATCGGTCAAGGCATTGTTCGGCCCGGGAATGCCCCCTGCCGCACATTGAATTTCGGCAGCACGCTGCACGGTCCACAACAAGAAAAACGTCAGCGGAATATCGGCTTCACAGACCGCGATCCCGTGGTTGCGTAAAACCAAAACATGTTTGTCCTTGAGCGAGGCCAACATACGTTCGCGTTCCTCGTCATAGATCGTGATGCCTTCAAAGGTGTGATAGCCCACCCGCCCGTACAGCTGCGCGCCGTAAAAACTGTCATGATCGATATCAAAGCCTTTCATGGTCATCGCAGAAATCGGCGTCGTATGCGTATGCGCGATACAGCCCACATCAGCGCGGTGCGCGTGGATGGCCCCATGCAGGGCAAAACCCGCGGGGTTTGGTTTGTATTCACTGTCACGCAACAGCTTGCCATCCACCCCCACAACCAACAGGTTTTCTGGGGTCACCTCGTCATAATGCAGTCCCATCGGGTTAACGAGATAGGCGTGATCCTCGCCAGGCAAGCGCACGGAAATATGGTTGAAAATCAATTCTGTCCAGCCAAGGTAGCTGACGAGATGATAGAAGTCCGCCAACTGCACGCGCAGCTCGGCTTCGGTCATGCCATCCATTGGCACGGAATCTTTGGCAGGGGAACTTTGCATGGTCATTGAGAGATCCTTTCGAGCAGGTTGGCGGTCATGCGGTGGTTGCGACAGGGCGTAGCGTTTTAAGGGCTGCAGGCACCTGCGCGAGAGAAAGAGGAATGCTGTCAGCTGTTTGAATAAGGTCTAACAGCGCTTGCAGAACGGGCATGTCTTTGCCCTTAGCTTGTGCAAACACCATCGGCGCGCGGCAAATGGCGTCAAGTTCTAAGGGTTTGCCCGCCAAAGCGTCTTGCAACATCGAGGTCGGAAACGCGCCCGCATCGATCAGCAAATCCGTGAGCCACGGGTTTGGCGGCAGCTCATATCCCTCCGCTGTAACCCAATCGCGAAACTCATCGGCAAGGGCTGTGGCGATATCACACAGCGCTGGTGTTTTGCCGATCTCATCCAGCATCGCCCCTGTCAAAGCCGATAGCGGATTGGTGGCAAAGTTGGCCAACAGTTTAACCAAAACTTTTTGTCGAATGTTCGGGTGCAAATCCGTGCGCACATCGCCTTGTTCCAACAGTGCGATCAAAGCCTCGACATGGCTTAGATCGACGCCCGCGCAGACAGTTCCAAGACTGAGCGTTGGCGTGTTGCTCGACTGAGCCTGCCCGCTGGCATCGGTTTGTACCGTCATCAACAGCACCGCGCCAAGCACTTGTTGGGGCGTCAAAAGTTCTGCCAAACCACCGTCAGGGTCCAACAGCGAGGCCGCGCCAAAACCGGTATCATCGGCGTAAAACCAAAACGGCAATCCGTTCACCATCGGGATCACCAAGGTGTCCGGGGTGATGGCGGCCTTATTCAGCTTAATGGCGCTTGCAAGGCTTTGCGACTTCACACAGACAAACAGCGCATCCATCGGCTCACTCAGCTGCGCGCAGGTCTTAGGGCGCGCTGCAATCACCTTGCCTCTGTCATTCAATTGCACGCCGTCTTGGGTGATCTGCTCTAGGCGCGCTCCGCGGGCGGTCAGCCAAACCTTGGCATCAGATTGCGACAAAAGCGCGGCCATGGCGGTGCCGATATTACCGGCACCGATCACGCCAATCTTATAGGGAGTGGTCATTGTTTTTCTCGTCTCTCTAAGTGAGGAATAACACCAGCACAGGGAAGGCTGTTAAAAGTGCTATCCGAAGCACATCCATGAACACGAAAGGCACAAGGCCTTTGAAGATCGTCCCAAGACGCACATCGGGCACGACGGAGCGCAAAACAAAGGCGTTCATGCCCACGGGCGGGGTGATGTAGGAAATTTCAGTGACCATCACCACGAAGATACCAAACCAAATCAGGTCGATCCCAAGGTTGGCGGCAATCGGGTAAAAGACGGGCACGGTAAGCATGATCATCGACAGGCTTTCCAACACACAGCCCAAGGCCAGATAAATGCACAGCACAATCACGATGAACCCCAGCGGACTGTTGGTCAGCCCTGTGATCAGCGATTGGATGTCTTGGGTCATACCCGACATATTCACATAGTTGGTAAAGGTCAGCGCCCCGAAGAGGATGAAAAACATCATCGCGGTGGTTTTCATCGTGTCAAACAACACCGCCAACGTGGCTTGGACCGAAAACTGACGCTTCAAAATAACCAAGACAAAGGCGCCAGCCGCCCCCATGCCCGCACTTTCGGTGGGGGTGAACACGCCAAGGTAAATTCCGCCCATAACAAAGGTGAACAAGGCCAAGGCGCCAGCAGTGCTTTTGAGCGCGCGGATGCGATCCATCAGTGGCAGTTTGGATTCTGTCTGCAGATCAATGCCTTGAAACCGCATGGAAAGGCGCACGGCAATGGAATAGCCAATGACGCCGATCACGCCAGGAATAAGCCCTGCCAGAAACAAACGTCCGATGTCTTGTTGGGTCAAAATGCCATAAAACACCAAGATCACAGAGGGTGGGATCAAGATGCCCAAAGTGCCACCCGCCGCGATAGCAGCCGTCGACAGCTGATCAGGATAGCCATAGCGGCGCATGGACGGCAGCGCTATTTTCGTCATGGTCGCAGCGGTCGCAAGCGATGAGCCACAAACCGACGAAAACGCTCCACAGGCCACAACAGTGGCAATTGCCAAACCGCCTTTGCGATGCCTCAGCCACGCATAGGCGGACTCGTATAGCTCGCGTGCGATGCCCGATTGCACCACGAAATTCCCCATCATCAAGAACAGCGGCAACACAGACAGCGAATAGTCGCGCCCATTGTCGAAAAACACAGACCCCAGCAGGGCCAAGGAAGGCGACCAGCCGATAATGGCCACAACCCCCACCAATCCGACGCTGGCCAGCGCGAAGGCAATGGGCACGCCCAAAAACAACAACACGACCAAGATAGCCATGCCAACGGGCCAATGTTCCATCAGTTTTGTCCTTTGTGGCTCAACTGCAAATACAAGCGTTTGAGCGGTAAAAATGCGGTGATAAGACCGCCGATAAGCGCGCAAATGGCGCAAAAATAGCCCAAGGGCGCGATGGGAATGCTCAAGCTGGTGGTCGACCCGCCGTAGCCGCCGATTTGGCCTGCGTAGATCCAGATGCGCCATGCGACGACCACAAGAATGACGCCGCTCAACAGCCCTGTCAGGGCTTGGCGAAAGGGTTGCACCGCGTCGGGAAATTTATCGGTCAACAGATCAACCGTCACGTGATTTTCGGCTAAAGACACAGCACCCAGACCCAGAAAAATCACCGCGCAGAGCAAGATTTCGGTCAATTCACCCGCCCCTTTGATTGGGGCATTGAAGACATAGCGGCCAACAACATCGCAGACCGTCAGCCCCATCATCGCGACCAAAAAAAGCCCACCTATACCTCCCAAGATGATCCCCGAAGGCGTCAGGTGGTGGTCAGGAGACGCAAGATTTTGCGCCTCCTGACGTGGTGTTTCCGCAGTGTCGGTCATTTTTCAGCAACGACTGCGGCGATTTCAGCTTTGAGCATCTCAAGAGCAGCGGGGCCGTCCACGCCAGTCTCTGACACTTGCGCAACTTTTTCATCAATCACAGGCGCCAGGGCTGCCGTCCACGCAGTAACCTGTTCATCTGTCGCTGGTGTCACGATTGTTGATCCGGCCATGGCCTCGAGGCCCGCTGCATCCGCGCGATCCCACATTTGACCCGCCATGCGCGCCAAGGCTTCGCCAGTCACACTGTCGATTGCCTCTTGTTGCTCTGCGGGCAGGCTGTCCCATTTTGCCTTGTTCATCACGATGTAAAACGACGTGTTGTACAAGCCACCGGGGACAGAAACGCCCACTTCAAGCTGCGGGATCAGTTTAAAGAAATTCACCGACTCGTAAGGGAACAGGATGCCGTCGGCCACGCCTTGGCTTAGCAATTCGTAAGCTTTCGACGATGGCCCCTCGACAGGCACCGCGCCCAACGTGGATGTCACTTCATGAACAATGCCGCCGCCCACGCGTAGCTTTTTACCGTCCAAAAGATCGACAGCGCTTGCGTCGCCCTCTTTTAGGAAAATCTCGCCTGGACCATGGGTGAAGACCCCCAGCACCTTGACCGCGTCATATTCGCCAGCGTCTTTGAGCATGGCATCAAACGTGCGCCAGTAACCGACGGAAATCGCTTCTGCACTGTCGCCCAAGAACGGGATTTCTGCGATATTCGTGGTCTTGAAACGACCCGGATTGTACCCTTGCACGCCAAAGGTGATGTCCGCGACGCCATTGATGGCAAAGTCAAAATGCGCAGCTGGCGGTCCTAATGGGGCGGGCAGGATATTGGCGACAACTTCGCCGCCTGTCGCAGCCGTGATTTGCTCTGTCATAGGCACGATGACCTCAGAGACAAGCGGGTGCGATGGCGGCAACCAATTGGCCACAGTCAATGTTGTTTCAGCAAAAAGCGGGTTGGACAAAACCATAACCGCGGCGACGGAGGAGAGTAGTTTTTTCATTGTGCGTTTCCCTGTTGTTGCACTGGCACACCTTGCGTGCGCCTGTTTTGTGTATGTCGGATCGTTTGGCGAAGACGGCCAAAAGGGGTGGGGGATTTTCAGCGTGACATCTGGTCATGCTTGGCCACGTGGTGGGCCGTCCTGTTCGATTTCCCTTTGGTCTCCTTCGCCTTATTACAGTAAAAATACCGCTTTAATTTGGGTTGGATCAAGAAAACTTCGACCCTGTGAGAGGCTTAACCCAAATAACTGTGCATTCCAGTGTGGATGGTCAAAAAACAAGCAGTGTGACTGGGCCTTGCCTGATCTTGATGCACAATCTGACAGCGTGGCGAATCTCTTATCTGAATGCTTACCCCTTTTGCGTCGGGTCTGGGGTGGAGGCTGGCGTCTCACCCGTCTCTAAGTGGTGAAAATCACGACTAAAATAGACCAAACCGCGATCCGTTTTTGCCGGCAAATGTACGTTTTCGATTTCGCAAAACATCACCGAATGCGACCCTTGTTTCAACACAGATCCGATCCGGCAATCGAAAGCGACATTGGCGTCACGCAACACCGGCGCGCCTGTGTCCATCGTGAACCAATCGCCATGAGAAAACCGATCCACGCCTGGGACAAAACGGGCAAAAATATTTGACAGATCTTGGTGATGCGCGGCCAGAACATTGACGCAGACCGTGCCGTTTTGCAAAAACTTATCATGCACGAAAGCCGCGCGATTGACGCAAACCAACAGCGTGGGCGGCGCATCGGTCACCGAACACACAGCAGAGGCCACGAGCCCGTGTTTGCCCGCCACCCCGTCCGAGGTGATCAAGTTCACGGCCGCACCCATACGGCTCATGCCGTCGCGAAAATCGCGTTGAGATTGCGTCAATTCCATCGTCATCGCTCCCTAAAGGTCCAAAACCAATTTGCCTTTGCCGCGCGAACAGCAGGCCATAATCACATCGCCATCTTCGCGTTCCTCATCCGTGAGAAACTGGTCGCGGTGGTCAATATCGCCGCTGATCACATCAGTCATACAGGTGCCGCAAACGCCTTCTTCGCATTTCACTTCGATCTTGATGCCTTGCGCTGCCAGCGCCTTGGCGATGGTGTCATCTGCACCCACGGTCACTGTGACACCACTTTCGGCGCATTCAACTTCAAAACTATCACCGCTCAGGTCGACATCTGCCGAGAAATATTCACGGTGGACGTTTTCAGTGGCATGACCCGCGCCCTCAGCCGTGGAAATCACCCAGTCCATAAACCCCTGCGGGCCGCAGACATAAAGGTGGGTGCCTTCAGTCGCATCAGGCAAATCACGTGTCAGATCAAGACGTTGTGCATCATCGCGATCATCAAAGTGAAAGATGATTTTATCTGCAAAATCAGCAGCTTTCAGTTCATCCAAGAAGGCTGTGCCCTGCTCAGAGCGCGTGCAATAATGCATAACAAAGTCTTTGCCCAAAGCTTGCAGACGCTTGGCCATGGCGATCATCGGCGTAACCCCAATGCCGCCGCCCAAAAGCACGGAAAGTTCGGCTTGCTCGTTCAGCGGAAAGTGGTTGCGCGGGCCTTCGATTTTGAAATCAACGCCTTCGATTGCACGTTTATGCACCGCAACAGATCCGCCGCGCGACGCCTGATCTTTCAGAACACCGATCTCGTAAAACGTGGTTGCCGCCGGATCAGAGCACAAAGAGTACTGCCGCCACAGATCCAAATCTGGAAGGTAAATATCAAGATGTGCGCCGGCTGTGAAGGGCACAACAGGCCCGCCATCTTTTGGGGCAAACCGAATGCGCGCGATGTCACCACGATCATCATGGCGGGCTGTCACTGTGTATGTTTGTGCTTGTGTCATTTTATGAACCCTTAGCGCATGAAAAGCCCGCCATTGACGTCCCAACAGGCGCCATTGACGAAAGCAGACCGAGGAGCGGCGAGCATCGCCACCAATTCGGCCACGACCACGGGGTTGCCCAATTGCCCGACGGGAATATTGGCGATGGCCTTGTCGATATTGTCGCCCAAAACTGCGCGTACCATGGGCGTGTCCATGGGGCCGGGGGCAATGGCGTTGCAGGTGATGTTGAACGGTGCCAGATCGCGGGCAAAGATTTTGGTCAGTGTCAGGATCGCGCCTTTTGAGGCCGCGTAATGCGCGCCCGTAGCCGTTCCACCATTTTGCCCCGCAAGTGACGCCATATTGATGATGCGGCCATATTTGCGCTCTTTGAAATGTCGCCCGAACGTCTGGCAGCCGGTAAAGGTACCGCCCGCGTTGACGGCCATGATGTCGTTGAACACGGCCGGATCGATATCCATCACCGGTTCGGCTTTGGTGCGCGCCGCGTTGTTGACCAGCACTTCGACAGAGCCATAGCGCAACACGCATTCATCCAGCACGCGCTGCCAATCGTCGGGCTTGGACACATCAAGGGTCGCGGTCATCGCGGTGTCGCCCGACAGGTCAAGTTCTGACACCAAAGCGGCGGCGTCAGTGCCCGGGTCCACATCGGTGATGATGACGCGAAACCCGTCTTTGTGCAGCGCACGGCAGACTTCGGCGCCAAAGCCGCGCGCGCCGCCTGTCACCACGGCTGTTTGGATTTTTTCTGGAAGAGGTGTGGCCATCAGAACAAATAGCTGAATGAATTCAGCATCCCATCAGAGTTAAGAAGTTTTGCGATCTTGCGATCCAGTTTGAAGCCGTCTTCGGTCTTTCTCAACGTGTAAAACAGGTTCGCGGCCCAAACGCGTTGCCGACCGAATTTATTCTCGATCAAATGCTCGGCGACGCGCACTTTGATGGTATCATTCTCGGCGCTTTCAATCACGATTCGGCTGACCGTACGCACTGTGTCGGCAGCGGGGGCAGACGAAATGGAAAAGCCGCGATTGAAACGATCCACGCGCATGCGGCGCATTTTGTCGTCATCGTAGCAAAGGTTCAGTTGGTTTTTGTAATCCTCGCCGTCTCCCATGGGCAGAATGTAAATGCCGTCTTGCGTCCAAAGATCCAGCCAGGCACCATAGTTTTTTGCGTCAAGCATATCGGCTTCTTGCCACAGGAATTCAGTGACATCCGCCAACAACGCTTTCGTGTCGATTTTGCTCATCTCAGTCATGGTTCAAGCCTCCTCGACCATCATACGTTTCCACATTTTATAGGCGGCGCGCATGCCGGTTTCGGCGCTGATATGACCGCGCGGGCCCATGGTGCCGGGTTCTTCGTCGACCATGCCGCGATTGACAAGAATGGGCAGATCTTCGCCGCCTTGTGTGCCACGTTGCACCCGTTCCCAGACCTCGGCGTCATCGGGCGAGCCAAAGCCCATCGGCCCTTGAAAATGTTCATGCAAGCGCAGACGGGTTTGGTTGGCAATTTCAGGCCCGCCATCCATACCAAGCGCCATGTGGCGAATGTCAGTTTTGTCGACGCTGATCGGGGTCAGGACGCGGAAGAACGACAACGAGAAAGACACATTCGGAAACAGGTTCATGTTGAAGCCTGGCCCGCCAACGGCAAGCACGATCTTTTTGACCTGCTCCTCAGAGTAGCCCTCTTTGCGAATCTCTTCTGCGAGCCATTCAAAGCGCGGCTCTATAGGGTCGTCCAAGCGGTCGTCCAAATCCTCGCGCGTGGGCATCATCATCATGATCGAATGCCCGTTGCCCAAGTCTTCGACCCAGCCTTCGTTCTTTTCCATGAAAGCAAACAGGTCTTCGGTTGTCTCGTCCAGCGTTTGCATGAAGGATTTATGCACGACTGGGAAATGGTAGGCGTCGGTGGTGTTTTCCAACTGCACTTTCCAGTTCATCGGCACAGAAAACTGATGTTCGCCCAGCACTTTAACAGGGAAGCCGCCACCTTGCTTCATGAACAAAGTCATGTAGCGGCACACTTCTGGCCCAAGGAAATCGACAAGCGGTTCGGCGTCTTCATTGAAGGTGGCAAAGACCATGCCTTCAAAGGATTCTGTGCGCAGTTTCAGCAAACCGTGCTGTGATTTGTCGAAATCATCGCCATATTGTTCGGGGTAAGGTACAGCCCGCAAGGCACCATCAAGCCCATAGCCCCAGCCGTGATAGGGGCATTGGAACGACGCCGTTTTGCCCTTTTTCACTTCGCAAACGGTTGCTGCACGGTGACGACAGCGGTTGACCATGCAGTGGATTTTACCCTTGCGGTCACGCACCACGATCACCGGATCAAGACCCACATTGGACAGCTTGAAAGAGCCTTTGTCGGCAAACTCACTTTCATGCGCAACCCAGACCCAAGTTTTTTTGAAAATCCGGTCCATCTCTTCTTTGAACAGCTCGGGGTCTTCGTACATTTCGGTGGCGACCTTGGCGTTTCCTACATCGTAGAGCGCATCCAGATCGCTGAATTTTGGCATATCAAGAGACATGTGTCAGCTCCCGTGGTTTACAGAATTTCGGTGGGAATTTCGAGCGCGCGCCCCATACGGGCTTCAACGGTCATGTATTTCCACAGGCGATCATTGCCTTCGCCCACAACAATGGTGCGCAAGAGATTACAGGCCGCCTGAACAGCTTCGCGATCAGGGAAATCCGCAAGAATATACCATGTGTATGGAAAGCCTTGAGTGGCGCCCACCATAGTCTGGTCGTCGTCAAAAGTGCCAACAATCTGCACACCTTCCATCTGGTCGATGCCCATCATCAGCGCTTGGGTGGCTTTCCAAACAGGGCCGATCTGATCAAACGGCAGGCTGAAAAAGGTGGGGTGATTGTTAAAGCACAACAAGGTGCGCAAAGGTGTTTTCTCAGTCATGTTACGTCTCCTATGGGTATCCGGGCATTGTGGGTTCGTCGAACATGGCAGCACCTGCGCCTGTCCATGTGCCTTCGCTCAAAAAAGCGTGTTGGGCCACTCCAGCGGCGTCCAACATGTAGCGGCCAAGCGGGTGGCCCTCATTAATGACGGCTGATCCGCCAAGGGCAAAGGCCATCCGTGCGGCCTCTGCGCCGTCTTTTGCAGCCTTTGAGGCCACAAGACGCAAACGAATATGCGTGTCGCGGCTGACCGTCTCGCCGTGTTCAAGCTCTGCGTAGGCGTCTTCCAGCGTGTCGTAAAACAGCGCGCGTGCGCCCAAATACAGGCCTCGCGCTTTGGCATATTCGCTTTGCAAATAGGGCCGCGCGCCGGGTTTTGGTGCGCCTGTTACAGATTGGCGTGATCCGCTGTCGTGGATGAAATCCAACGCCGCCCGCGCCGCCCCCAAGGCCACGACTGCCAGAACCTGCGAGGCCAGCGCCATTGATGGATAGCGGAAGATTTTGTCATCCATGGTGGGTTTGGACCCACGCACGAAAGTCCATTCGCGGGGCACAAAAACACCATTCGCTTTGATGTCGTGCGACCCCGTGGCGCGTAGACCAAGGGTTTTCCACGTGTCCACCACCTCGATCTTTGCCGCTGGCATGATCGCGATCAGTGGCAGTTTGGTCTGTTGATCCTCGACCTTGATTCCCGCGCCCGCTAAATCCGCGCCCATAATGCCAGAGCCCCAAGGCCATTGGCCCGTCACCTCGTAACCGCCCGCGACCGTTTTTGCAGGCTGGGGCGGGAACATAGCGCCCGCAAAGACTGTGTCGGGGTTCTTGCCAAAAATTTCGGCATAGGTCTCGGGGGGCAGGGTGCTCAAATACGTCGCGGACACGCCAAAGCTTGCGACCCAACCGGCAGAGGCATCCGCGGCTGAGATGTCTTCGATCATGCGGCAAAAATCTGCAGGGCTTTTCTCGTCGCCGCCAAACCGTGCGGGCACAAAAGCGCGGTAGACGCCCATGCCTTTGAACTGGTCCACAACGTCCCGAGGAATATGCCGCAACTGTTGAAATTCACCAGCGCGGGCTTGAATGCTGTCCAACACCTTTTGGGCGTTCAGCGGTTGATCCGTCAGCGCGGAAAGAGTGTTCATTTATATGTCCTCCTGTTGGAATGCAGGCAATGTCGAGGCCATCCATTCAGCGACGGCGCAAAGCTGTGCGTCCTCGCCTTTGCGGCCAATAATTTGGATGCCCGCAGGCAAGTGATCTGGTCCAACGGTGATCGGCAAAACGATCGCCGGATGTCCGCTGAGATTAAATGGCCGTAAAAACTTGGTCAGCGGCAAAACCGCTGCGGGGTCTTTTGCGGCCTCCAGCGTGGGCGGGATCATGGGCAAAGCGGGGGTGATCAGCGCGTCATAAGTGGACAGCGCTGCGTCCACCTCTTGGGTGAAAATATCGCGCATGTCTTCAGCGGCGCTCAGCTGTTCTGGGGTGATGTTACGCGCCTTGATCAAGCGTTGCAGAATGTCCGCACCCAAGGGTGCATTGGCATCCACCAGCGGGCCGTAAGCTGCGGCGGCTTCCACACCGATCACGGTCATGCCAGCGTCAAAGGCCGCCTCCATATAGGGCAATTCCAGAGAGCACGCATCCGGCAGAATTTCCATCAAAGCAAATATCAAAGGGTCGCCAACAGATTGATCTGTATCGCATTTAATCCGTGCAAGGCGCGGCTGCGTGGTCAAAACCGTCGGCGTAAATGTCGGATCAATCGCCGCCATACCTTGGGTAAGCATTTGTGCTGTGCGGGCGAAAACCCCGACGCAATCGAGCGAACTGTCCTTTGGGTGGCAGCCTTTGCGGCTCACGCGGCCAAAGCTGGGCTTGATCCCGTAGACGCCACAGCAGATTGCAGGTTGGCGCACAGAGCCGCCGGTATCTGTGCCCACGGCAAAATCACAAATCTCTGCGGCGACAGCAACTGCCGAGCCAGAGGAGGAGCCACCCGGGATGCGGTCCGGCCAGCGCGGGTTTAGGGGCGTGCCAAAAGCGGCGTTTACTCCCGTGACCCCATAGGCCAGCTCATGCATATTGGCTTTGCCGATGATCTTGCAGTTTTTAGATAGAACGCTTTCAACCACCACGGCATTTTGTGTCGCAGGGGCGGCGTCTTTCAGCGCGGCAGAACCACAGGCCGTCACCATATCTTTGATGTCGATACAGTCCTTGATCACCACACTTAGGCCCGCTTTGCTCCTGCCTAGATCCATGTCTAGAGTGTGCGCCAAAGCGCCTATATCCTGTCTGGTTACAGTCATATTGTTCCCGTTGTTCTGTTCGTTTTTTAGGCGCTATTTACGGTAGAATTACTGTAATTGCGCATGGCGTCAATAATTTTCATGTGAATATTGAAATACTTTTTGAGATTGCGCATGACTAAGGCAAGACGATTAATAATCCAGCATAAGAAAGACGCGCTCATGACCACAGACCGTATTG
Organism: Pacificibacter sp. AS14; assembly: GCF_038899935.1. Lineage (NCBI taxonomy): Bacteria > Pseudomonadati > Pseudomonadota > Alphaproteobacteria > Rhodobacterales > Roseobacteraceae > Pacificibacter > Pacificibacter sp. AS14. The sequence goes on along the minus strand of NZ_JBBMQI010000019.1, from coordinate 29,059 downwards.
CCGCCCTAGAATCCCGCCTCGGCCAATTGGAAGCCGAAGCAGATATCCGCCGTTTGCAGGCGCGCTACATGTTCTTATGTGACACGCCAAACCCTGAATTTGGCTCCAATGATGACGCGGACCGTATTGACCGGATCATGGAGCTCTACGCCCCAGAGGCCACATGGGAGGGTGTTGGCGAATATTATGATGGGCAATTTGGACGTGCCGAGGGCTGGGACGCCATCAAAGCGCATTTTGAAAACTTCTGGGGCGCAAAAGTGAATCCTGCGCTGATCTTGAACTGCCACTACCTGACATCAGAACAAATCCGCGTCGCGCCCGATGCCCAAACCGCCGAAGGCAATTGGGTGCATATGCAGCCTTGGTTGTTCTCTGACGGCAAAGCCCTGCTGCGCTCGTCGCGCCTTTTTAATAAATTCCGCATATGCGAAGACGGTGTTTGGCGTTTTACCCAGAACAGAACCGAAAACGTCTTTGTCGCGCCGCTCGCGTCCACATGGGCGTCGGACTACCCGTCTAAATCGGTTCTGATGCAGCCTTGAGCGCTGCTGCCAAACAACCATGTTGATGGTATAGCAACGGCGCGTCGAACCGCTTGCCCCGATCCAAGCGACCTGAACAGCTGGAAGGGTCCAGATTAAATATACAATTTACGGACTTTCTAATGATCAAATGGTGTGATATCCAGTGATCAATACGTGAGACATATTTTTGGGAGCACCTGACGGATGATTGAGACTGAAGAGTATCTATCTCGTCATCTTATGACTGAGTTAAATGAAGCTGTCGCATCTGCGCGGATTGTGAACTTGGTCGGCCCTAGGCAAGTCGGAAAGACCACGCTGGTTAGAGATTTATTTGAGCATGGTCGCTTCATTACACTGGATGACGCAGCAGTTTTGTCTGCGATTGAGGCTGATCCCGAAGGTCAGCTTGCAAGTCTGATGCAAGACCTTGGCGACGCTCCGCTCATTATTGACGAGGCGCAAAGGTCAAAAACCCTTGCACTGGCAATTAAGCGCACGGTCGATGCCAGTCGGCGCAAAGGGCAGTTCGTTTTGACGGGCTCGTCTAATGTCTTCACAACCACGGATGTCGCGGATTCGCTTGCCGGCCGAATGCGTACGCTCAAGCTTTGGCCTTTGTCGGTCGCTGAAATTAAGTCTGCGCCTGCGAACCGTTTGATTGATTGGGCAATGCAAACAGCGCCAAATCTTGGGCAGATTTCCGAACCTGAACCACTTTTGCGAAACGACTACATAGATCTCATTTTGGCAGGTGGATTTCCCGAAACCAGAAGCTTGCCTTTACGCGCGCGCCAGCGCGGGTATCGTGATTATATCGATGCGGTGGTTGAGCGGGATGTGGCAGATCTGACGCCAGTGCGAAAACCGGATGCGCTGCGCGTGCTCATCGACCAAATGGCCGCGCGCTCAGGTCAAGAAATTAACACTTCGCAATTGGCAAAACTGACGAAGCTGCAGCGCATTACAGTTGACCAATACATTGATATTCTGGTTCGGCTTTCGATGTTGACCAAGCTTGGAGCATGGACCTCCGGCGAAGCGCGGCGTGAGATCAAAAATCCGAAATATCACTTTGTTGATTCAGGGATAGCCTGTGCGTTGCGGCGTTTTACCAACACGAGCTTTGAGGTCGATCACACGCCGCAGGCTTTGGGCGGGTTACTTGAGAGTTTTGTTGCCGGTGAACTGCAACGATCTTTGCCGCTGCAAAACGAGGACTATAGACTTTATCACTGGCGCAGCCCAGATCAGCGTGAAATCGATATTTTGATCGATGGCGGAAACCATCTGGTCATGGTCGAAGTGAAGGCGTCCGCTTCAGTCAGTCACGACGATTTCAAACACCTGAAATGGTTTGCGCACGATGGGCCTGGTAGGGGCAGGGCGTGCATAGGCATCGTATTCTATTTTGGCCGCGAGAAACTCTCATTTGGCAATGGTAATTTTGCTTTACCTGTGAGCGCGCTGTGGAGCAGCGTTACGGTTTAAAGGTGTATGCCTCTTCAGGAGTTGGCTGGTTAATTTACCTATAATCAATATTATGTAAAATTATTTGATTAATCTAGAGGGCTACAAATACTAGTGCATTAGGGTTACGGTTGAGTGCGAGAACACGGAGTAAATACAAATATGCCGACGCCCACGATTGATCCTGAGACCATGAACGCGACGGTCTATGGCGACCTGCGGATCAAATTGATCACGGGGCAGCTCAAACCGGCTGAGGCGGTGTCCGTGCGCCAGCTTGCCGAACTTTACGGCGTCTCGACCATGCCCGTGCGCGAAGCCTTGCGACAATTGGCGTCCGAAGGCGCGTTAAAATCCGCCGCCCGCAAAGCGTATCGCGTGCCCGACTTGACCGCAAAAGAGGCGTCAAACCTGTTTTTTGTGCGTGGTGTTCTGGAAGGGGCCGCGGTCGAACTGGCGGCGCAGCGGATGACAAAACGCAAGCTATCTACGCTGGAATCTGCCGTTAAAAAAACCCGCATCTGTTTGAACAGGCGCGATGTATCTGGATTGTTGCTGGCCAATTATGAATTTCACAGCACCATCTATCAAAGCGGTGACAACGGCGCGCTCGCGCTTAGCATTGATCGTCTTTATGTCCAAACAGGGCCTTGGTTGGCCCATGGTATCATGAACCTTGTGGACGCAGACAATTGGCTTGGCGAACATGATCTGATCATCGACGCCCTAAGACAGGCTGATTCCAAAACAGCACGCAAGCTGATCGAAGAGGACGCCTTTTGGGGCGTTGATCTGTACCGTCAGCGGGCCTGACCCCCCACAATTTGCGCGCACTTTTTTCCAACGCCTAAAATATTAGCAAGCCTCAACTGGCCTTTAGCGGCACGTCGAAAAGACGTTCGCTGGAAACGTGATAGGTATATTTTCTTTTGCTTATTGCGCTCAAGTTCCCTACATCTGTGATCACAGATTCACTTTTATTTGGAGCGCGACATGCCAGCCAATACCCCACTTAACGCACAAGGGTTGCGTCAGCATCTGACAGAATTGACAAGCCGGTCAAAGGATGAGGCCTATAGCATGCCGTCGCCCTTCTATACGTCCCAAGACTTCTTGGACCTTGAAAAAGAACAGATTTTTAGCAACGAATGGGTCTGTGTTGGTCATGTTGGCGAGGTTGCTGAACCCGGTGATTTTTACACGACAGAACTGATCGACGAACAACTTTTGGTCGTGCGCAACGACGAGGGTGACATCAACGTTTTGTCCAACGTCTGTCGTCACCGCGGCAATTTGGTCGAGGCTGAAGCCAGCGGCAATCGTCGCAGTTTTGTGTGCCCCTACCACGCTTGGACGTATAAACGTGACGGCGCGTTGAAAACCGCGCCTTTGATGCGAAAGGCCAAAGCCTTTGACGCAAAAAAATGCAGCCTTCCACAGTTCAAAACCGAAATTTGGAACAACTTCATCTTTGTGAATTTGGATGGCAAAGCAGACCCATTGGCGCCACAACTGGCCTCGCTCGACGGCATTTTACACAACTACCACCATGAATTGCGGAACCTTCTATTCAAGACCGAAGATGTCTGGGGCACCAACTGGAAAAACCTGACCGAGAACTTCATGGAAGGGTATCACCTGTTTGCGACCCACCCAAAAACATTGCAACCGATGACCCCGACGCAGCTGTGTCGCAAGGTTCCTGGCGAAGATCGTTGGACAGCGTATCGGTCATACTATGATCCAGAATACCCGCCGCGCGGTCCGTTTCATGATGACATGACAGAAGACGAACAACGCAATTCTGTATTGTTCAACATCTTCCCCAGCTTTGTTGTGGCTGTTGCGGCGAACTACACTTTGTTCCTGTGTCTGCGCCCTAATGGTGCGGATAAAGTATCAATTCGCTGGGGTGTTTGTGGTCTCAAAACGGATCCAACAGACCCCGAAGTTGTCGCTTACGTTGACCTGTGCAAAGCGTTCAACGCCGAGGACAAAGAAAAATTGGAAACCTTGCAACAAGCGCAGAAAACGCGCTTTTTCGCAGGTGGCCCGTTGGCGCCAGATGATCTGGAAGGCACAATTTGGGATTTCTTAGCCTACATGGACAGCAAGCTGGGCGTTGAACCTGTCGCCGCTGCCGCTGAGTAATCCAAAGCGCGCGCCTGCGGTGCTGGCGCGCGGCATTCACTACAAAAGCGATTTCAAACCCTGCCCCGATGATCACAACATTCTTCATGGCAAAGCTCCTTTGGTCCCACCCTTGGAGTTTTAAAACTCGACGACAGCGCGGATGGATTTGCCCGCATGCATCAATTCGAACCCATGGTTGATTTCATCTAAGGTTAGCTTGTGGGTGATCATTGGGTCGATTTCGATTTTGCCGCCCATGTACCAATCAACGATTTTAGGCACATCTGTGCGACCTTTTGCGCCGCCAAAGGCGGTCCCGCGCCACACACGTCCTGTCACCAATTGGAACGGACGCGTGGAAATTTCCGCGCCTGCTGCAGCCACGCCGATGATGATGCTTTCACCCCAGCCTTTGTGGGCTGCTTCAAGCGCTTGGCGCATGACGGTGGTGTTGCCCGTGGCGTCAAAGGTGTAATCCGCGCCGCCGCCTGTCAGCTCGACCAGATGGGCCACAAGATCGCCCTCGACTTTGGTTGGGTTCACGAAATCTGTCAGGCCGAAATAGCGGCTCATTTCTTCTTTGTCGTCGTTCAAGTCAACGCCAACGATTTGATCAGCACCTGCCATGCGCAGACCTTGGATCACGTTCAGGCCGATGCCCCCCAAGCCGAAGACAACGCAGCGCGATCCGATTTCGACCTTGGCCGTGTTGATCACAGCGCCGATGCCGGTGGTGACACCGCAGCCGATGTAGCAAATCTTGTCAAACGGCGCGTCTTTGCGCACTTTTGCCAAAGCGATTTCTGGCACAACAGTGTGGTTCGCAAAGGTCGAACAGCCCATGTAATGGTAGATCGGCGTGCCATCGAGCATGGAAAAGCGCGTCGTGCCGTCAGGCAACAGGCCTTTGCCTTGAGTGACGCGGATCGCTTGGCACAGGTTGGTTTTGCCAGACAGGCAGTATTCGCATTGGCGGCATTCAGGCGTGTAAAGCGGGATCACGTGATCGCCGACTTCCAGCGTTGTGACGCCCTCGCCCACTTCCAAAACGATGCCTGCGCCCTCGTGGCCAAGGATGGTCGGGAAAATGCCCTCGGGGTCGTCGCCTGAACGGGTGAATTCATCCGTGTGGCACAAACCAGTGGCCTTGATTTCGATCAGAACCTCGCCCGCTTTCGGACCTTCAAGATTCACGTCCATAACTTCAAGGGGTTGACCTGCGGCTACGGCTACGGCGGCACGTGTTCTCATCATCGGGAAGGCTCCATGGGTTATTATGTACATACTTATTATTATTTAGCATGCTAAATAAGATGTAATCTGAACTGGGTCAAGCGACCTGTTTGACAAACACAAGGACAACGCCATGCAAATTTTATCAGCCAGCGCGCTTATCGATGTGCCGTGGAAAAACGGCGGCGGCATCACCCGTAACATCGCCAAAGGCCTGCACGGCGCGCGGCCAGCTTGGACGATCAGCCGTGCAGATGTTGCACAAAACGGCCCGTTTTCAGACTTTTCAGGCATGACACGCGTTTTGACCGTCGTGTCTGGCGGCAGCATGACGTTGACGACACCAAGCCTATCATTGGACGCATCTTTATGGACGCCGGTGATCTTTGATGGCGGGCTTGCGATTGAATCGCTTTTGAATGACGGTCCGCTCACTGATTTGAATTTGATGTTTGATCCGAAGCTTTGCGAGGGCGTTGTGACCGTGCATAAAAAGACGTCAAACCAAACGGTCCAAACGCCTAAAGACGGCATCCTTGTGCTGCATGGTCTTGCGGGCGCGCCCAAAACCAACGGCACACCCTTGGGCGTCAGCGATACCGCCTTCATATCAGATACAAACGCGGTGCTAGAGCTGGCGGCAGGTGACGCCCTGCTTGAGATACGCCTGCGTTATTTAGATCAAAGCGCCGCCATTAAGCTGGCCATCGCTGACCGGTAAGCGGTGATGATCGCATCGCGTTTCACATGTCGTCCCGATTGGACGGCATGGCGACCGGCGGACCAGACATCTGTCACCACGTTGTCTTTTGCGCCAAAGACCAAGCCATCAAGCAGCTGATCTTGACGCAAGGCGCACAAAGCCGGTGCGGAACTGTCAATCGCAACAAGATCGGCCAGTTCGCCCACCGCGATCTCGCCCGCGCCACGCCCCAAAGCCTGCGCGCCGCCTTTTGCAGCACCGGTATAAAGTGTCTCACCAACAGAGCCCTCGCCCACAACCATAACATTGCGTGCAATGTCGCGCAGACGCTGCGAATATTCCAAAGTCCGCAACTCTTCTGTGAGCGAGATTAAAACATTGGAATCAGAGCCAACACCAAAGGCGCCACCAGACTGCAAATAGGCCGGACCGTTGAACGGGCCATCCCCCAGATTGGCCTCGGTCACAGGGCACAGCCCCGCAACCACGCCGGATTTGGCCATATTCACAGTCTCGGCGTCGGTCATATGGGTGGCGTGGATCAGGCACCAATCTGTGTTGGCATCCGTGTTTTCCAAAAGCCATTCCACAGGGCGCGCGTTCAACCAAGCCTGCACATCGGCGACCTCTTTGGGTTGCTCGGCGATGTGAATATGGACAGGGCCATTTGGTCTGGCGGTCAAAACGGCTTTCAAATCCTCAGGCGATGTGGCGCGCAAAGAATGCGGTGCAATGCCGACGCGGCAATCTGCGGGCAGTTGCGACACGGCGGCTTGCGCGCGCCCCACTAAACCATTGAAGCGATCGACAGAGTTGCCAAAGCGCGCTTGACCTGCTTCAAGCGGCACTTTGCCAGCGCCACCGTAGGTGTACAAAACCGGCAGATGTGTCAGGCCGATGCCCGTCTCGCTTGCCGCCGCTGCGATGCGTGACGATAGCTCGCCCAGATCATCATAAGGCATGCCGTTGGGCTGGTGGTGCAGATAGTGAAACTCGCCAACGCTGGCATAACCCGCTTCTTGCATTTCCAAAAACACGAGCCCTGCGATGGCCTCAACGTGTTCCGGCGTCAAATGCGCAGTGAACCGATACATCAAATCGCGCCATGTCCAAAAGCTGTCTTTGCCGGCCATGCGGAACTCGGTCATGCCAGACATCGCGCGTTGAAAGCTGTGACTGTGCAAGTTTGCGAGCGCGGGCAGCAGCGTATCGACGACGGTATCGCCCTGCGCGGGCGACTGATTTTCTGTCACTGACGAGATCTTACCATCGGCGATGTTCAGGCGCACATTTGTGGTCCACCCGGAGGAAAGCTTAGCTTGTTTTGCGAAAATCATTTGGCGGTCCTCAATTTTTATGTATATACATAAAGCACACTTACACATACTAGAAAAGTATAAATTCAACTGTGGCGGACCCAAAATGACCCAAGATACTCAGGTTTTTGTGAATTTAAACCTCGCAACGATGGGCGAATCGGACGTGGCCTATGGCTGGATCGAAGATGGCGCAATCGTGGTGACAGGCGGCGCGATCGATTGGCTTGGCCCTGTGAATGAGCTGCCAAACACCTATAAAGACCTGCCGCATACTGATCTTGGGGGGCGTGTCGTGACCCCTGGTCTGATCGATTGCCACACACATACAGTCCATGGCGGCGACCGCGCGGTTGAATTTGAGATGCGCCTCAACGGCGCCAGCTACGAAGAGGTCGCGCGCGCAGGCGGTGGCATCATTTCGACCGTCAAAGCCACACGCGGCGCCACCGAAGACGACCTGCTCGCCGCGGCCCTGCCACGTGTAGACGTGTTCATCGCAGAAGGTGTGACCACAATCGAAGTGAAGTCAGGCTATGGTTTGGATGTCGAGACAGAACTGCGCATGCTGCGTGTCGCGCGCGCCATCGAAGACCACCGGCCCATTCGGGTGAAAACCACATTCCTTGGTGCCCATGCGACACCCGCAGAATTTGCGGGCCGCGATGACGCTTATCTTGACGAGGTTTGCATCCCCGCTTTGCGCGCTGCCCATGCCGAAGGCTTGGTCGATGCTGTGGACGGGTTTTGCGAAGGCATCGCCTTTCAGCCCGCGCAGATTGCACGCGTTTTCAATGTCGCGCAACAACTGGGCCTGCCGGTGAAACTGCATGCGGAACAACTGTCCAACATCGGCGGCGCGAAACTTGCGGCGCAATTTGACGCGCTCTCTGCAGATCATATCGAATACCTTGATGAGGACGGCGTCAAAGCCATGGCGCAAGCTGGCACTGTGGCGGTGATCTTGCCCGGCGCGTATTACACCCTGCGCGAAACCCAAGCGCCGCCCATCGATTTATTGCGCAAACATGGCGTGCCGATGGCTTTGGCGACGGACCTTAATCCAGGCACAGCCCCAATCAATTCGCTGCTTTTGACCCTAAACATGGGCTGCACCCTATTCCGTATGACACCCGAAGAAGCCCTGCGCGGTGCCACACAAAATGCCGCCCGCGCGCTTGGCCTAACGGATGTAGGCACATTGGCGGTCGGCATGCGCGCTGACATGGCCGTTTGGGACATCAAACATCCCGCCGAGCTGGCCTATCGCATCGGCTTTAACCCTCTTCATTCCCGCATCTTTGGAGGCACATCGTGACCACACTGACCCTCACCCCTGGCGCTGTTACGTTAGACGATCTTGCCACCATTTACTGGACTGAGGCCTCTGTGCGCCTCGACTCGATCTGCCATCCTGATATTGAGCGTGCTCATGAGCGGATCGCGAAAGCCGTTGCAGGCACTGACGCCGTTTATGGTGTGAACACGGGCTTTGGCAAATTGGCCTCGGTTAAAATCGAATCCAAAGACACCACGGCGCTGCAACGCAACTTGATCTTGTCGCATTGCTGCGGCGTTGGACCGGCGATCTCTCGCCGCCACGCACGGTTGCTTATGGCGCTCAAATTGCTCAGCTTGGGGCGCGGTGCATCAGGTGTGCGGCTTGCGGTTGTGACTTTGATTGAGGACATGCTCGCCAAAGGCGTGACACCAGTAATCCCTGCGCAAGGCTCTGTTGGCGCGTCTGGCGATTTGGCGCCTTTGGCCCATATGGCCGCGGCGATGATGGGTCATGGCGAGGCTGAGTTTGACGGCCAAGTGATGTCCGGCGAAAAAGCTCTGGCAGCAGCTGGCCTGACGCCTGTTGTGCTTGGCCCCAAAGAAGGCCTCGCGCTGATCAACGGCACGCAGTTCTCGACCGCTTTCGCGCTTGCTGGCTTGTTTGGCGCTTGGCGTGCGGCGCATTCTGCACTGGTCACATCGGCCATGTCTACGGATGCCATTATGGGGTCCACAGCACCACTGCAGCCTGAAATTCACACCCTGCGCGGCCACATTGGCCAGATCCAAGCGGGCGCAACCATGCGCGCGCTTTTGGATGGCTCAGAAATTCGCGAAAGCCACGTTGTGGATGATGCGCGGGTCCAAGACCCCTATTGCATTCGCTGTCAGCCGCAAGTGACTGGTGCTGCGATGGATGTGTTGCGCATGGCCGCGCGCACGCTTGAGATTGAAGCCAACGCCGCCACAGACAATCCACTGGTGTTGATCGAGGCTGATGTCATCGTCTCGGGCGGTAATTTCCACGCCGAACCCGTTGGTTTTGCCGCTGATATGATCGCCCTTGCGATTGCCGAGATCGGCGCGATTGCACAGCGCCGTGTGGCCTTGATCGTTGATCCGGTGCTCAGCTTCAATCTGCCGCCGTTCTTGACGCCAAACCCTGGTCTGAACAGTGGTTACATGATCGCCGAAGTCACGACTGCGGCTTTGATGAGCGAAAACAAACATCTGGCAAATCCTTGTGTGACCGACAGCACGCCGACCTCTGCCAACCAAGAAGATCACGTGTCCATGGCCGCCCACGGCGCGCGTCGTCTGGGGGCTATGAACGAAAACCTAGCGCGTATTTTGGGTGTTGAGCTGCTGTGTGCGGCGCAAGGCATCGATTTCCGCGCCCCTCTGGCGACCAGTGCCGCCTTGCAAAAGGTTGTGACCCGCGTGCGTCAAGAGGTCGAAACCATGGGCGAAGATCGTTACCTCGCGCCAGATTTGGAACGCGCGGCCGTGATGATCACATCGGGCGATATTGTAACAGCAGCCGACATCGACATGCCCGAGCTGAGCCAATGAATCCTGTAGAGATCACCCAAGGCAGCAGTCCCATCGTTTTGGGTCTGCCACACACTGGCACCTTTGTGCCTGATGATGTTTTAGCGGATCTAAACGATCGCGGGCGCGGGTTGGATGATACAGATTGGCATATCCATCAGCTGTATGATGGTGTTTTGGACGGTGCGACGACAGTGCGCGCCACCTTCCACCGCTATGTGGTGGATGCCAATCGCGATCCATCAGGCGTCTCGCTCTATCCCGGACAAAACACCACGGGCCTTGTGCCGTTGACCGATTTTGATGGCCATGACATTTGGACCAAAGCCCCATCCGAGGCCGCCATTGAAGCGCGTCGCCAGACCTATCACGCCGCCTATCATGCCGCGTTGCAGGCGGAATTAAACCGCGTGCGCGACATCCACGGCATCGCGATCTTGTATGATTGCCACTCGATCCGCTCAAACATTCCGTTTTTGTTTGAGGGTACGCTGCCAGATTTTAACGTCGGTACAAACCTTGGCACGACCTGCGCGCCTGCGATTGAAACCCTCACGCAAGAGATTTGCGGGGCCGCAGCGGATTATACATCGATCACGAATGGTCGCTTTAAAGGTGGCTGGACCACGCGTCATTATGGCCGCCCCGCCGAAGGTTTTCACGCCATCCAAATGGAACTGGCGCAAAGCACTTACCTGACGGATGAGGCAGCGCCTTGGACCTATGACGCCGATAAATCCGAACGCCTGCGCGTTCATCTTTCTTCTATTTTGACACAATTGGCCGCATTGGCCCCGACTTTGAAAGGCACATCATGAGCGATCCGCGCAAGAACACCCGTGACATTTATCCCGCAACTGGCACAGAACTTTCCGCGAAAAGCTGGCTTACTGAGGCGCCGTTGCGGATGCTGATGAACAACCTGCATCCTGATGTGGCTGAGAACCCGCACGAGCTGGTGGTGTATGGTGGCATCGGACGCGCCGCACGCACATGGAAAGACTACGACTTGATCGTCGCTGCTTTGCGCGATCTGGAAGACGACCAAACCTTGATGGTGCAATCGGGCAAGCCTGTTGGCGTGTTCCAAACCCACAAAGACGCGCCGCGTGTTTTGATAGCCAACTCCAACCTTGTGCCGCATTGGGCGACTTGGGATCACTTCAACGAGCTCGATAAAAAAGGTCTGGCGATGTACGGCCAGATGACCGCTGGCTCATGGATTTACATCGGCAGCCAAGGCATCGTGCAAGGCACTTATGAGACTTTTGTTGAAGCGGGTCGTCAGCACTATGATGGCGATCTGACAGGCAAATGGGTGTTGACCGGCGGTCTTGGCGGCATGGGCGGTGCGCAGCCTTTGGCGGCTGTGATGGCGGGGGCTTGTTGTTTGGCGGTTGAATGTAACACCGACAGCATCGATTTCCGTCTGCGCACGCGATATGTGGATGAGCGCGCTGATACGCTCGACGAAGCGCTTGAGATGATCAACCGCTGGACGGCCGCTGGCGAGGCTAAATCTGTTGGGCTTTTGGGCAATGCCGCCGACGTCTTTGCCGAAATCGCAGCGCGGGGCATTCGCCCTGATATGGTGACCGACCAAACCTCGGCCCACGATCCGATCAACGGCTACCTGCCCCAAGGCTGGACCATGGCCGAGTGGAAAGAAAAGCGCGAAAGCGACCCTAAAGCGGTGGAAAAAGCCGCACGTGCCTCGATGAAAGTGCATGTGCAAGCGATGCTTGATCTGCAAAAAATGGGTATTCCGACCTTTGATTATGGCAATAACATTCGCCAAGTGGCTTTGGACGAAGGCTTGAGCGACGCCTTTGATTTTCCGGGCTTTGTGCCGGCGTACATACGTCCGCTGTTCTGTCGCGGCATCGGCCCGTTCCGTTGGGCCGCTTTGTCAGGTGATCCTGAAGACATCTATAAAACAGACGCCAAGGTGAAAGAAATCCTGTCCGAGGACAAGCACCTGCACAACTGGCTCGACATGGCGCGCGACCGCATCGCTTTCCAAGGCCTGCCAGCGCGTATTTGTTGGGTTGGTCTGGGCGTGCGCCACAAATTGGGCCTCGCGTTCAATGAAATGGTGCGCACTGGCGAATTGTCTGCCCCGATTGTGATTGGCCGAGACCACCTTGATTCAGGCTCTGTTGCATCCCCAAACCGTGAAACAGAAAGCATGAAAGACGGCTCTGATGCGGTATCCGATTGGCCGCTGTTGAACGCTTTGCTGAACACTGCCTCTGGCGCCACTTGGGTGTCTTTGCACCACGGCGGCGGCGTTGGCATGGGCTTTTCCCAGCATTCTGGCATGGTGATCTGTTGTGACGGATCTGAGGACGCGGACCGTCGTATCGCACGCGTCCTATGGAACGATCCCGCCACAGGTGTCATGCGCCACGCGGATGCAGGCTATGAAGAGGCACTGGATTGCGCCCGTGGAAACGGCCTGAATCTGCCAGGTATTTTGTAAGAAAAAACCGCCGCAGTCAGAGGGCTGCGGCGGTTCATATATCAGCCGTTTGTGATCAAATGGATCAAAAACGTGTCGTCATACGGTGGCCGGGACGGTAGGAAAACCGCACATAAGTCACGGCATCGTTTTCCCACCACGTAGACCGTTCGATGTTGAACAGCGGATCGCCAACAGAACAGGCCAAGTAGTCCGCGAGCTTTTCATCCGCCAATCCGGCCGAGAAATTAATTTCCGCCTCGGAAAATGGAATGGTCGAAATCAGCCACTCGCTTGGGCCATTCTCTGCAAAATTCGCAGTTTCAGCTTTGGGCAGCGCGGTCAGATTGATCCAGCGATCTTCATGCTCATACGGAATACCATCCGCGTAATGCATACAGATCAGATGCAAAACCATACCGTCATCGGGCAACCTGAGGCGCGCGCGCAACCAATCGGGCGCGACCCGAACACTGCGGCTGGCCAAAGAATACCGGTAAGATGCGCCTTTGTCTTCAATCTCGTCACGTATAACCGGAATATCAAAACGCGCTTGGCGGATCGGAGACATGCGTACGCGGGTGCCAGCCTTGCGGCGCCGCTCAATAATGCCATCGTCCGACAATTCTCGCATCGCACGGTTGACGGTCGCACGGGCACATTTATAGGTCTCGGCAAGATCGACTTCGTTCGGCACCAAATCACCCGGCGCCCAATCGCCTTTGATGATCTTTGCCAAAATATCAGATTTGACCTCTTTATACGTAACTTTCATAATCGACCAATTCTTATGCTATGTGTCTACTAAAATAGCTACACCTATATGCGACACCGGCGCGCGCGCCAAGCATACCCCTACCCACGTTGACCAAAAAGCAAATCTAAACGGTCGTATAGCTAGACTGACTTGACGATACAGCCTGTTCACCTCACCATCCTATTAATCTAGACATAATGCAATATCCCCAGACAAAAGTGATGAATTATGAGCTCAATCCAATCCATCATCCTCAAACGTTTGCTGAGTGGCCTCCTCACCTTGTGGATTGTAACAGTCATCATTTTCGGTGCGATTGAATTGTTGCCCGGTGATATTGCAACAGAAAAATTGGGACAGGCGGCAACACCCGAAAGCTTGGCTGCCTTTCGCGAAAAGTTTGACCTGAACCGTCCGGTGGTTGAGCGCTATGTCTCATGGCTTGGTGGGGCTGTGACGGGGGATTTTGGCATCTCTTTGGCCAACCAGCGCCCCATTTCAGAGCTGATCGGCCAACGCACCGCCAACACATTCTTTCTAGCGGGATATGCGGCAGCCATTGCCGTACCGATTGCGGTCATATCAGGCATGATGGCAGCCCTATACAACGGGTCGATCTTTGATCGGGTGCTGTCCAGCACGACGCTGGCGGCAATTTCATTCCCTGAGTTCTTTATCGCCTATATTCTGATCCTCGTGTTTGCCGTGGGTTTGGGCTGGTTCCCAAGCCTTGCCAATGTGGATGTGGATACCAGTTTGGGCGAACGCCTTTACAAGACGTTTTTGCCCGCGATGACCCTGACCTTGATCGTGCTGGCCTATATGATGCGCATGACACGGGCGGCCATTTTGAACCTTCTGGCGCTGCCTTATATTGAGATGGCGCATCTTAAAGGCATCAAACGCTGGCGGGTGATCGCGGTCCACGCCCTGCCAAATGCGCTCGCGCCGATCATTAATGTGATCGCGCTGAACCTTGCCTATCTTATTGTTGGCGTGGTTTTGGTCGAAGTGGTTTTTGTCTATCCTGGCCTTGGCCAAGTGCTTGTTGATGCCGTATCGAACCGAGACGTCACGGTTGTGCAAGCCGCCTGTCTTATTTTTGCAGCTACATATATTTTGCTAAACCTGCTGGCAGACATCCTGTCGATCATCGCCAATCCACGCCTCCTACATCCGAGATAACACATGAACAATTTGGTTTTTCATCTGCGTGATGCGCCTGTGTCCGCGTGGGCTGGCATCGTCATCGTTGCTTTTTACGCCGTTCTTGCCATTTTAGCACCAGTACTCGCGCCTTATGCGGAAAGCGCGTCCGTTGCCGCGCAGTATCAACCTTGGATTGCGCCGCATTATTTGGGCACCGATGCTTTGGGACGTGATGTTATGTCTCGGCTGATTTATGGCGCACGCAATACGGTCGGCATCGCCCTTGCGACGACCATCCTCGCCTTTACCCTTGGCGCATCTTGGGGGCTTTTGGCAGCGACCCTCGGCGGTTGGTTTGATACGATCAGCGCGCGCGCCATCGATGTCTTGATGGCGATTCCGCCGCTGATTTTCGCCCTGTTGATTTTGACCATCACCGGCACCTCTGTGGTGGCTTTGATCCTTGTGATCGCCATTTTGGACAGCACCCGTGTGTTCCGCCTATCGCGCGCTGTGGCACAAGGCATCTTAACGATGGACTATATCGAGGTCGCTCGGATGCGCGGCGAAAGTGTGTTTTGGTTGATCCGCAAAGAAGTTCTGCCCAATGCCGCATCCCCTTTGATCGCTGAATTTGGGCTACGCTTTTGCTTTGTCTTTTTGTTCATCTCGGCCCTGTCATTCCTCGGCTTGGGCATCCAGCCCCCGACCGCGGACTGGGGCGGCATGGTGCGTGAAAGCGCAAAACTGATCGCCTTCGCAAATTTCAGCTCATGGCAAAGCGCCACCTTTGGTCTCGCCCCCTTGTTGCCCGCTGGTGCCATCGCCCTGCTCACGATTGGGGTGAACCTTGTGGTGGATTGGGTGCTACATTTGTCCTCCGGCCTGAAGGAATAAACCATGTCAGATATATTGCTTGATATGAAAAATGTCATGATCGAAGGCCGATCAGACAGACAGTGGAAACCGATCATCAAAGGCGTTGACCTTACGCTGAAACGCGGTGAAATCCTTGGCTTAATTGGCGAAAGTGGCGCAGGCAAATCGACACTTGGGTTGGCGGCCATGGGCTATACCAAAGGCGGTTGTCGCATCAGCGGCGGCAGCATCAATTTCGATGGGATCGAATTGGTTGGCGCCTCAGATGAAGCCCTGCGCCAGCTGCGCGGCAAGCGCATCGCCTATGTTGCGCAATCGGCGGCCTCGGCGTTTAACCCCGCGTTCAAATTGATCAATCAATTTACTGAAGCACCTGTGCAACACGGCGTCTTGTCCAAAGCCGAAGCCCAATCAGACGCAATCGAATTGTACCGCAAAATTCGTCTGCCGAACCCCGAAACCATCGGTTTTCGTTACCCGCACCAAGTGTCGGGCGGGCAGTTACAGCGGGCGATGACGGCGATGGCGATGGCCTGTCGTCCTGATTTGATCATCTTCGACGAACCGACCACGGCTTTGGATGTGACCACCCAGATTGAAGTTTTGGCCGCGATCCGCGACATCGTGCGCGCATACAATACGGCCGCGATATATATCACCCACGACCTTGCCGTCGTGGCGCAGATGGCGGACCATATCAAAGTCTTGCTGCGCGGCGAAGAGGTCGAACAGGCCCCTGCCCGCGAAATGCTGTCCAATCCGCAAGAGGATTACACCAAATCCCTTTGGGCTGTGCGCGAATTCCGCCGAGCGCCGCGCCCTCCGCGTGACGCAAACGAGGCGCCTTTGCTTGTCGTTGAAAACGTCTCGGCGGCTTACGGTCCGGTAAAAATTTTGGACAATGTTTCAGTGACGATCAAGCGGGGCAGCACTGTTGCCGTGGTTGGCGAAAGCGGGTCGGGGAAATCGACCCTTGCGCGAGTGATCATGGGTCTGTTGCCCCCAATCGAGGGCGGCATTGTCTATGACGGCACAGCGTTGGAAGGCGTTGGCGCAAAACGCAAACGCGGTTTGAAACGCCACATCCAGATGATCCACCAAATGGCAGACACGGCGTTGAACCCCAAACACCGGATCAAAGACATCATCGGGCGTCCCTTGCAGTTTTTCATCGGGCTGAAAGGGGCCGCGAAGGAAGCCCGGATCAGAGAGCTTTTGACCCTGATCGAGCTTGATCCCGATGAGTTCATGCACCGCTTTCCGTCCGAATTGTCTGGCGGACAAAAACAGCGCATTTGTATCGCCCGCGCCCTAGCAGCTGAACCCGATTTCATCATCTGCGACGAAGTCACATCGGCGCTGGATCAGCTTGTTGCCGAAGGTATTTTGCGCCTGCTGGACCGTCTACAACGCGAATTGGATTTAACCTATATGTTCATCACCCATGACATCGCCACGGTGCGTTTTATCGCCGATGAGGTCGTGGTTATGCAACATGGTGTAATCGTCGAACAAGGTTTGAAAGACGACATTTTCACGCCCCCACATGCGCCCTATACGGAATTGCTTTTGTCATCTGTTCCTGAAATGGACCCCGATTGGTTGAGCAATCTTCTGACAGCGCGCGACGGCAAAATTGCGCAAGTGGACCCAGAATGACCCTACAGTTTGGCAACGTCCACTCAGAGGTCGATCTGGCGTCGCAAGGCAAACGCGCGGGCCATTTTGGTCTGTCGCATTCAGACAACCGACATGCGTTTTCCACGATCCAATCGCCTTTGGCTGTGATCTGTGGCGGTGCGGGGCCCACTGCATTGATTTGCGGTGGCAATCACGGCGACGAATTTGAAGGCCAAATCATTGCGCGGCGGTTGTTTGAAACCCTCACCCCTGAGGATTTGACCGGTCGACTGATCCTTGCGCCTGCTTTGAATATGCCTGCAGTTCAATCGGTCACGCGGGTCTCGCCACTGGACGGTGGCAATTTGAACCGGTCGTTTTTGGGCACGCAATTTGCAGGCCCCACGCAAGACATCGCGGGCTTTGTCGCGACGCATTTGATTGGCAATGCCGATCTTGCCATCGACATCCATTCCGGCGGACGCCTCAGCAACTATGTGGATACGGCCTATTTTTGCCTGTCCACCGATCCGGCCCAAAACCAGCAAACCCGCGCGCTGTCCGAAGTGATGGGCCTGCCCTTTACGATGGTTGTGCCCGCCAGCGACACCAGCGGCGATTTCGACAGCGCCGCCCATGCGTCAGGCTGCGCGATGATTTCATGTGAATTGGGCGGCGAGGGCAAAGTGTCCACGCAGGCGCTTCACCGTGGGTGGCACGCCGTTTTGCGATTGCTGGCCCACCAAGGCGTGCTCACACAAGCCGCCATAGACAGATTGGCCATCGAGCCCGCACCACAAACAACATTTCTAGATCTGGGACGCGACGCCGTTTACGTCACTGCGCGCTCTTATGGTTTGGTTGAACCCTTAATCGATCTTGGCGATACGGTCGAGATGACACAGCCCTTGGCACAGCTGCGCGACCTCTACACGATGGACGCGAAGCCAAAGGTGTTTACCAGCGATTGTGCTGGAATCGTGTCGATCATGCGGACATCGCCGATGGTCGCGCCGGGGGATTATCTGTGCGTGATTTGTCCGATACTGACAGAGGCGCAACTCTCAGACCAAATGGCGAAAATTGCGCTCTAAGCTGTTAGATATCCAGAACGACAGCCCCTTTGGGGCGCGAACAACAAATCAACACCTTGCCGTTTTCAGGCATGATCAGAGGCTCTTCGAAATACGCGACCTCGCCTGAAACCAAGGTGCATTTGCACGCGTTGCAAATGCCTGAACGACAGCTGAATTCAGGCTCTAACCCAGCGTTTTCGGCCAGTTCTAGCAGTGAATTTGCAGAGCCATCCCATTCGGCAAAGGCGCCCGATTTGCGAAACCTCACTTGGCCCTGTGACGCCGCTTGCACGGGCGCAGGCTTTTCATCTGCTGACGCCCAAGCATCCGGATCAGTCAAAAACGTCAAGGCCTGAATGGTTGGGGCCGCTTTGGATGCCGCTGCCGAGGCCACCTTGGCGGGCGCCGCTTTTGACACCAATTGATCAAGCGATGCCGCCTTGCCAAAGAACTCATAGGCGATGCGCGCTTTGGGCACGCCCAAGTCTTGCAGCACCCCGTACATGGCCACCATGAACGGCACCGGACCACACAGATAAACGTCGTAATCGTCAATCGGCAGGACGCTTTGCAAAAAGGCTTTGTCGATCACGCCTGTCGCATCACATTGGTCGCCGTCCTCGGGCATGCGGTAGACAAACCGCGCCTGAATGCGATCATTTGCTTGCGCCATGACCTCATCACGCAGGGCATGAACGCGTGCGTTGTCGCAAGCATGCAAGAAATACACATCGCGGTCACTGTCTTTAAGGCGGTGCAGCATCGACACCATCGGTGTCAGACCAACCCCGCCAGACAAGAGGACCACAGGTCGCGGGCTATTGTCATCAAGGTAAAAGACCCCGCGCGGGGCGGCGACATCAATCGTATCTCCAACCGCGATCTGATCGTGCAGCCAGCAAGACCCCACCCCGTCAGGCGCGCCGCCCGTACCGACTTCGCGTTTCACGGTGATGCGGTAATGGCCCGCCTCAGACGGATCACTTGAGACCGCATAGGTTTTGAGAACATGACCATCTGCGACGGGCACGCGCAGCGTTATATACTGGCCTGCTTTCACATCCCAAAGGGGGTCCGCATCTGTTGGCTCAAGATAAAACGACGTGATGATATCGCTTTCGGCATGTTTTTTGGCGACGCGGAACGCACGAAACCCATTTTCCGACGGATGCTGCGCCATGTTACTGGCTCATCTTTTCGTCAACCATCGCCTCTTCTGCGATCATGGCTTCCAATTGACGGCGAAAGCGCAGCTGACCCGCATCAATGCCCAGATCGATATGCGGCGAAGTTTTCTCGTTCATGCCGATCTGCACCGCATCCAACACAGCGCGATCTTCCTCAAAAGCATGACGCACGTCTTCGCTCATCATTTTTGACAGCTCGTCATCATCGGGGCGAATATTGCGCAGCTGGAACCAATAGTAGCGGGTTTCTTTATCGGTCGTTGGCGTCATGAAATTATAGCTGTCCATGACAAAGGTGTTCTCATGCAGCGGGCCGTCGACGCCGCCAGTGCCCGCGGGCGTAAACACAGCGCGGATCAAAGCGTGGCTTGGGTAACGCACTTCATAGTGCTGCAAACGGTCACAATTGCCCTCAAATTCCACAACCTTTTTGTAGAACGGCGCAGGTTCGTGATCCATCATCCAACGGTGCACGATCACACCTGTGTCGGTTTTGGTCACCCGCAAAGGCGTGTCTTTGGTCGCAGGCGTTGCAAACGACGTCTCATGCACCCACGCGACATGCGTTGGGTCCAATAAATTGTCGCACATCAACAAATAGTTGCAGTTCAACTCCATCGCAGCACCACGGTTGATGCCCCACTCAGGACTGTCGAAATTCGGAATGTCGATGATGTCCTCAACGTCCGCGATGGCCGCATTGCCCATCCAGATCCAGATCAGCCCATATTTTTCATGCACAGGGAAAGGCCGCACGCGGGCCGCCGATGGAATACGCCCGCCGCCAGGGGACCAAACACATTGACCTGCACAGTCGAATGTCAAACCGTGATAGCCGCATTCCACATTGTCGTCTTTGATTTTACCTTTGGACAAAGGCAGCTTGCGATGCGGACAGGCATCCTCCATCGCGATGACTTCACCCTCAGAGTTGCGAAACATACAAATCTTTTCACCAAGAACTTTGACCTGCTGCAATTCATTGACGATTTCGTCGCTCCAAGCGGCGACGTACCATGCATTCTTGAGAAACATATAACTTCCTAGCTGACGTGTTGTCTGAGATTACATTGACGTTACATCCGCATGGGTTTCAAAAAAACTCAGTCTGCACGGCCCATTGTTTAGATTTTCTGCAAATTAGATTTTGGCTTCCGCTAAGATCCAATTCAGAAAATCACGGGGTTTTTCTTGTTCCAACATCATCGAGCCCCAACAGATGTAATAAGGCTCAGGCATTTTCACGGCCTCTTGCGAAATGCGGATCAACCGCCCCAATCCCAAATCCACCGACGCAAAGGACAGTTGCGCCAAGGCGATGCCCTGCCCGCTGGCCACGGCTTCCAGCGCGGAACTGGACAGTGAGTGTATCGACGAAGGCTTGCGTGAGGGGGGCGGAAATCCTTGCGCTTCCAGCCACGTCCGCAACTTGGGCACCGTTGTATAGTGCGGCCCCCAATCGATATCCACCCATGGCAAATCAGACAGGCTTGCAGGATCTAACGCCTCAGGGTGCCGTTTTAAAAAGTCAGGCGCGCAAACGGGAAAGCACACATCTTGGAACAAAGGGCGCGCATGGGGAAACACCTCTGAGGCCGCCCCATAAGTCAAACGAAACATGTGATCCAAAAACGCAGGTTCGGGTTCGCCGTGTGTGGCTTCTAGCCGGATGGACACGCCCTCGTTGGCCGCTTCAAAACTCTGCAGACGGGGCTGCAACCATTTTGACAACAGCGTGGGCAGACCCGACACATTAATATCAATTTCGGAATTTTGCTGGGCCAGCAAAGTCTGCGCCTGACGCAATTTATCGAATCCATCGGCGATGACGGCATGATAGGATCGCGCCTTGGGCACAAGCCGAGCGCGTCGTCCGTCCTTCATGATGAGGGGCATTTGCAAATGATCTTCGAGCAGCTTGAGCTGTTGACTGATTGCCCCAGGCGTAACGCCTAATTCTTGTGCAGCGGCGTTAACGGATGAAAGCCTGCCGAAACTCTCAAAAGCTTGCAGGGCGCGTAAAGGCGGTAAATTTGAGCGCATATATGGTCCGAATTACCCTATTTCCGTCATCACTTTAACAATACTCAACAGTACCTCTCCAAAACTGATTTGTCACTCATAATGTAGCCACATACCGTATTAAATGCAGACATATTAACAACCAATGCCGCAAGACAATTGCCACCTTCGCAACACACAGCAGGAGATTACACATGACTTTTACAACGGACCGTCGCAGCCTATTGCTTGGCGCGAGTGCCCTTGGTGCCACCGCCCTTCTTGGACTTTCAGGTCAACCCCTGCGGGCTGCCACCCCATCACAAGGCGGCACATTGCGCCTGGGGATTGGCAGCTTCGATTCCGGTGAGACACTTGACCCGCAAGCCTCTGAAACGAAATTCATGCAAAACCTGCAATGGCAATTGCGCAACAACTTGATCGAAGTCGGCGCTGGCGGTGTTTTGATCCCCGAACTGGCAACAAGCTGGGAGCCCAACGACGATCTGACAGTTTGGACATTCCAGTTGCGCGAAGGCGTGCAATTCCACAACGGCAAAACCATGGACGCGGATGACGTTGTCTTCTCGATCAACCTGCACCGCGGCGAAGAGTCTTACTCGCAAGTCAAATCCCTTGTGTCGGTCATCAGCGATGTTCAAGCCACTGGACCTAATGAGGTCACAATCACATTGGGCTCTGGCAATGCCGGTTTCCCTGCAGTGATGTCGCTGACTTGTATGTACATCGTCCCTGCCGATGACATGAACTTTGATGCGGGTATCGGCACAGGCCCTTACATTCTCGAATCCTACGAACCCGGTGTGAAATCCGTCGTCACCAAGAACCCGAACTACTGGAAAGCCGACAAAGGCCACTTCGATTCTGTCGAAATGCTTGCGATCCGCGATGTGAACGCGCGCACAACTGCCCTGCAAACCGGTCAGCTCGACGCCATGAACGCAGTTGATCCAAGCACGGCCAACCTTTTGGGTATCATGCCAGGGATCGACTTAATCCAAACGCAAGGCAAAGTGCATTACGCCTTTAGCATGATGGTCAACGATCCGCTGTTTGCCGATAACCGCGTGCGCACGGCGATGAAATTGTCCATCGATCGTCAGGACATGGTCGACAAAGTGCTTAACGGTTTTGGGTCCATCGCGAATGACCAACCAATCTCGAACGCTTACGCCTATTATGATCCAGATCTTGCCCAGCACGAATATGATCCTGAGCAGGCTAAATCTTTGCTCAAAGCCGCAGGCGCAGAAGGCTTGACCACCACACTTCACGCCTCAAACACGCCGTTCACAGGTGCTGTTGAAGCGTCTCAGCTGTTTGCTGAACATGCCTCAGCCTCTGGCATCAACATCAACGTCTCGCGCGAACCAGAAGACGGCTACTGGTCAAACATCTGGGGCAAGAAAGCGTTCTTCGCGTCCCGTTGGTCCGGCCGTGCGAACGAAGACTTGATGCTGTCCCTCGCCTACTCAAAAGAATCCATTGGCGATTACAACGAAACCGGCTGGGACAACGCTGCCTTTAACGCCGCGCTGACGGCTGCACGGTCTGAAAAAGACGACGCAAAACGCAGCGCCTTGTACAGCGAATGCCAGATGCTCATCGCACAAGACGGCGGCATGATCGCCCCTGTTTGGGCGGACTTCCTTGACGCAAAATCCAGCAAGGTTTCCACACCTGAAGCCATTTCAGGCGACTGGGATCTGGATGGCAACCGCTGTGCGGAACGCTGGTGGTTTAACGCGTAATCCCCTCTAATCCTATTGAAGCGGGCCGCGCATTGTGCGGCCCGCTTTTTCTTGAAACACAACAGAATTGACTGCATATGTCCGACGCTCTCGCCCCTCTCTTTGATGCTTTGAAAGCCGAATTTGCAGATCGGTTTTTAACCTCGAACGCTGCGCGCGAACATCACGGCAGCGGTGAAAGCCACCTCCCAGCCGCTTGGCCTGATGCGGTTGTCATGGTCGAAACCACCGAAGAGGTCGCAACAGTCTTGCGCGCCTGCACCGCGCACCGCGTGTCTGTGATTCCCTTTGGCGCGGGCTCGTCTTTAGAAGGACAAATCCACGCGCCACTGGGCGGCATCAGCATCGATATGTCGGCGATGAACGCGATCCTATCGGTGCGCGAAGAAGACATGGACTGCACCGTTCAATGCGGCGTCACCCGCCAAGATTTGAACGAACATCTGCGGGCAACCGGATTGTTCTTTCCCGTTGATCTGGGCGCGCACGCGACGCTTGGCGGCATGGCCGCAACCCGAGCTTCTGGCACCACAGCCGTGCGCTTTGGCTCGATGCGCGATTTGGTGCTTGGGATGACCGTCGTCATGCCTGACGGCGAGATCATGCACACTGGTGGCCGCGCCCGCAAATCATCTGCCGGTTATGATCTGACGCGCTTGATGGTTGGCTCTGAAGGCACGCTTGGCATCATCACCGAATTGTCGCTGCGTTTGGCGGGCATTCCTGAGGCCTCACAAACAGCGATGTGCAGCTTCGAGACCATTGATGACGCCACCGAAACCGTGGTCATGGCGCTGCAATGCGGGCTTGCGCTGAACAGGATTGAGCTGGCCGACACGGTGCAAATGCACGCGATCAATCGCTATTCCAAAACCGATCTGCCCGAATATCCGACCTTGTGGATCGAACTGACCGGCAACGCCGTCACTGTCGAGAACGATATGGATATTCTGGAAGGTCTGGCAGACAACGCGCGTCAATTTGAACGCGCAGCAAATGCTGATGACGCGGCGCGTATTTGGCGAATCAGGCATAGCGCGCTTTATGCCGCGCGCGCGTTGCGCCCCGGAATCAAAGGTATTTCCACGGATGTTTGCGTGCCGATTTCGCAACTGCCTGCGTGCATCAGCCAAATCCAAGCCGTCATCGCGACCACCTCGATCATCGCGCCTTTGATTGGGCATGTCGGCGACGGGAACTTCCATCTTGTTTTGCTCTATGACCCCGAGGACGCCACCGAAGTGCGCGAGGCGCAGCACATCAGCAAAACCCTTGTGACCATGGCGATCGAGATGGGCGGCACTTGCACGGGTGAACACGGCGTTGGTCTGGGCAAAAAAGCCTATTTGCAGGCCGAACACGGCTCTGCGCTTGGGGTGATGCGGCGTATCAAACGCGCTCTCGATCCCGATAACATCATGAACCCTAGTAAAATTTTTGACCTATAATCTAAGGAACGCCCATGTCTTTCCCCCTGCCCGCCGACTTGATCCGCCAAGACGTCGAAAACCTTCCGACGTATAACGCAGGCCTTGCCGTGGAGCGTTTCAAGGACATCTACGGCATTGACTGTTTGGCAAAACTGGACAGCAATGAAAGCCCATTGGGGCCGTCGCCGCGCGCAATTTTGGCCATGCAAGACGCCGCAAAGGGTGTCGGACGCTATCCTGATGCCGCCAGTTTGGCGCTGCGTCAACAGGTGGCAAAGGCAACCGATACGCATGCGGACTGCATCATTTTCGGCAATGGGTCCGAAGACCTGATCGGGGCTTTATTTCGCGCTGTGATCCGCCAGAACGACAAGGTCGTCACCATCTGCCCCAGCTTTGGCCTGCATGAATTTGGCGCGCTGACGTTTGGCGCCACGGTCACCAAAGTGCCGTTCAACGACGATTGGTCTTTTCCCGTGAAAGGCCTATGCGATGCGCTGGAAAACAAACCACGCGTTTTGATCTTTTCATCGCCAAGCAACCCAGCGGGACCGGTGATCTCAAAAGACGAATTTAACCAAGTGCTGGCAGCAGCTGATCCCTCCACGCTGATCTGTTTTGACGAGGCCTACGTTGAGTTTATCGAAGCCGATAAGCAGTTCGACGCCATGGCTATCTTGCAAGACAGCGGCTGTCCTTGGATTGTGTTGCGCACATTCTCGAAAGCCTACGGGCTTGCAGGGGCACGCATTGGCTATGGGATCGCCAGCAATCCCAAAATGATTGACGCCTTGATGAAAACCCGCAATCCCTTTGGCGTGAATGCCCTTGCGGCCAGTGCCGCGGTTGAGGCCCTGGGGGATCACGCCCATTTGGCCAAGGTTGTGAAACAGGCCACGAATGAGCGCGAACGGGTGGCCGCCGCCCTGACCGCCAAGGGGTTTGTTTGCGCGCCGACCCAAGCAAATTTTGTGTTCTTTGACACAGGCGCGCCGGCCGACGGTCTGGCCGAAAAACTGCGCACCAAAGGCGTGTTGATCAAAGCATGGTTCGAGGCCCCCTATAAACATTGGGCCCGCGTCACCATGGGATCACCAGAGGAAAATGATATCTTCTTGAGCGCTCTTTCTTAAAGGCGCCTTCACCGCACCTATAACGTCCTTCGGCCGCGTATTTGCAGGGCGCGAATTGGCTTTAACACTGAAAGACATGAGATAATTATGACTCCAGAACAAAAACTAGCCGATCTTGGCTTTGTGCTGCCCGCACCGACACAGACACTCGCAGGCCTTCACCTGCCGTTTGTGCCTGTCAATATCCAAGTGCCCCTATTTCACGCCGCCAAAGCACATGTACTTGATTTCGAGAAAATCATCGGCGCCGTATTTTGATCCTTCGCGCCCAAGGCCCGATTGTTTCACACCTCCAAATGGGGCGACCTCGGTTGAAATAAGCCCTGTATTAATGCCGACAATACCGGTTTCCATTGCTTCTGCGACCCGCCAGATCCGGTTCATGTTTTCAGAATAGAAATACCCAGCAAGGCCGAATTCCGTATCGTTCGCCATGGCGATGACTTCGTCTTCGGTTTCGAACCGGAACAGAGGCGCAAGCGGACCGAACGTCTCGTCGTTCGCCACCATCATATCGGAGGTCACATCCGTGAGGACCGTTGGCTCAAAGAACGTGCCGCCCAGTTCACTGCGATGACCACCCAGCGCGATCTGTGCCCCAAGCGACGTGGCGTTGGCGATATGCTCTTCCACCTTTTCAACGGCGGCTTGGCTAATCAACGGACCGGTCGTGACACCTTCAGTCGTGCCCTTGCCCAGCAACAACCGACCAATGGCTGCCTGCAGCTTGGTCGCAAACACATCATAGACGCCCGTTTGAACGTAAATCCGGTTGGAGCAAACACAGGTTTGGCCATTATTGCGGAACTTGGAAATCATTGCCCCTTCGACGGCTGCGTCAATATCCGCATCATCAAAGACAATGAATGGCGCGTTGCCGCCAAGTTCCAAGGACATTTTTTTGACTGTGTCAGAGCATTGGCGCATCAAGATTTTGCCGACACGGGTAGACCCCGTGAAGGTAATTTTGGCCACTTTCGGGTTCGTACACAGCTCTTGCCCGATTTCGGCAGATTTGGAACTGGGAATGACGTTCAGCACACCAGCAGGGATCCCTGCCCGTTCACCAAGCACTGCCATTGCGGTTGCTGATAGCGGGGTCAATTCCGCAGGGCGCGCGACAAAACTACATCCGACCGCCAAAGCAGGTGCCACTTTGCGCGCAATCATCGCATTGGGAAAGTTCCACGGTGTAATGGAGCCTACAACGCCAACGGGCTGTTTGATCACGACGATCCTCTTGTCGCGTTGGTGACCGGGAATGACATCGCCGTAGATGCGCTTTGCCTCTTCTGCAAACCATTCAATGAACGATGCGCCGTAGAGGACTTCGCCCTTGGCTTCGGGCAAGGGTTTTCCCATTTCAGCGGTCAGGATCGCGGCCAGATCGTCTGCGTTCTCAACGATCAGATCAAACCAGCGCCGCAAGACGGCCCCGCGCTCTTTGCCCGTCCAACTGGCCCAGTCTTTTTGCGCCTTATGGGCATGCTCAATCGCGGCGTTGGTTTCGGCGACACTGATATCCGTAACATCGGCGATCTTTTCGCCAGTCGCAGGGTCAAACACCGGAAACGTCACGCCGTTTTCGATCCATTCGCCATTGATCAGCGCACGTGGTTCCAACAAGGATGGGTCATTCAGAGTTAACATCAATTTAGCCTTTCTTTGCGGCTTCGATTGCCTATTCGGTTTGTCCATTCCTTCAGAAAACACATCATCGGGAAGGGTGATCGGTGCCAAGAAACGCAGAACGTTGCCATAGGTTCCACAGGTTGGCAAGATCAGGGTGCGCTTTAATTCTGCAACACGAACACGATTGCGCATAGGCCTTTTTCTTCGATCACGTCCAGCACGGTATGTGCCACCGCAATACCCAACAGGTTGCCACCGTAAGTGCCATTCAATCCACCAAGGTTGCGCGCTTAGCATAGACCAGCGTCATCATGCCAACTCCGCGTGAAATTGCATCCTCGCGACGCTTACTCACTTCAGAATTTTGGATTTTCTCTTTATCGACTTATCGGCGGTGTCCACTAGAATTCTGTGGCGTTATTTTCAGTTTTGGTGTGCGGGATTGCCTGCCCGGGATTTTCGTTTGAAAAAATCTTCGAACTGTTGGGCGTAATCAGGTGAGGACAAAGATGCGTCCAAACGCCTTTCTGCCTCTCGGGAGATGTGCTCGGGCAATACGCTGCGGCGGGCATCCAGAAGGTCACTTAAGAAAGCTGACGTAAATTCGGGGTGTGGCTGAAGGGTCAGCGCCTTGTCCCCATATGCCAACATGGCATTCGCACAATGATCCGAACGGCCAATGACAACCGCGCCGTCTGGCACCTCAACAACCTGATCTTGATGCCAAGCCATGATCGTATCTTGGGTTCCATCTGCACGGACATAATCCGTGGCACCGACCTGCCAACCGCCCGCAAATTTTTCGACTTTCCCGCCCAAAGCCTGTGCCAAAATCTGATGACCAAAGCAGACCCCGACAATAGGGACAGCAGCAGCAAAAACCCGACGCAAAAAATCCTCAAGCGGCGCGATCCAATCATGGGCTTCATAGGTTCCAAACTTTGACCCCGTGACCAGCCAACCCTCTGCATCATTTACGCAAGCAGGCAGCACGCCATCCAAAACTGGATAGGTTTCAAACGTGAACCCTCGCCTGTCCAACAATCGTTTGAACAGGTCGTCGTAATCGCCATGGGTCGCGCGCATTTCGTCAGGTGAGCGACCCGTTTGTAAAATTCCGATTTTCATTCCGACCTCTTGTTGATTTATGCAGAACCCTAAAGACCAAGCCTGTCGCGCAACTCGTACCACCACGAGCCCGCCATGGAATACGGAACCCGAAACATGCGCCCGCCCGGAAATGGATACCAAGGGACGTTCTCAAAAACGTCGAAACGTGTCAGATCGCCATCGATGGCTTCAGACAAGATGCGCCCAAATGTGTGCGACCCTGTTACGCCATGGCCTGAATATCCATGCGCGAAATATGTGTTTTTGCCGATGCGGCCCATCTGGGGTACGCGGCTGAACGACAGCGCAAAATTTCCACTCCAGGCAAAATCAATCTTTGCAGTCTTCAACTGAGGGAACACTTTGTTCATATTGCGCTGAAGCTTTGACTTGATGTCCCTTGGGTCCGCGCCACCGTAAACGGTGCCACCGCCAAACAGCATTCGTTTGTCAGCAGACAGACGAAAATAATCCAGAATGTAACGAATGTCTTCAACGCAGGCATCTTGCGGAATCAAAGAATGCGCAAGGTCATCGCCCAAAGGTTCGGTTGCCATAACCTGTGTTGAGACCGGCATAACACGGGATG
This sequence comes from Pacificibacter sp. AS14, assembly GCF_038899935.1. Classification (NCBI taxonomy): domain Bacteria; kingdom Pseudomonadati; phylum Pseudomonadota; class Alphaproteobacteria; order Rhodobacterales; family Roseobacteraceae; genus Pacificibacter; species Pacificibacter sp. AS14. The sequence goes on along the minus strand of NZ_JBBMQI010000019.1, from coordinate 49 downwards.
TCAACGTCGGCACCACATGCCCAAGATAAGCGTTTCCGCACAAAACCAG